>JAOACV010000618.1 GCA_026417675.1 Verrucomicrobiia bacterium | reverse complement strand
GCCGAACATCGAAACCAGCCCGCCTACGCGCGCCTCGTCCATTTCGAGCCGCTTGGCCAGCGGCACCTTGATGCTACCAAGCAGGGCGACGCCCATGCCACACACCAACAGTCCAGCCACCCAACATATCTGCAACAGGTTCATGATGAACTCCTTTCCTTTGATTCTTCACTTCAACTTCCCACGCTGCGGCGTCATGCCCAGCAGCGATTGCGGCGACTCAAAAAGAATCGCGCGCGCCACAGCCATCGCGTCGTCGCGGGAGTATTGGCCTTGGGCGACCCGCGCGGCAAGCACGTGCGCCATCTGTCGTCGCATGAGGACGGCCTTGGCATACGACCACTCGACAACATAGGCGTCGGAAAAGAACCCCACCTGCTTGTTCACCGGCAGCATGTCGAGCCGCTCGCCCATGACGTGGCGGATGGCATCCGGGAAGAAGTTGTGCCACCAGTAGCCCGCCAGACTGAAGTTCGGCAATTCGCAGCACAGCGTGCAAAGGGTCTGGTTCGCATGACGGCTGCCAAGGAAACACTGGAACCGCAGCCGCGGATGACGGCCGATTATCTCGGCCAGTTGACCGAGCGTCTTTTGCGAGACGCGGCTGGCGGTTTCAAACGGCAGCGGTTCGGCGCCCAGACTGAACTGAAAGACGATCTGGTCGCCGTGCTTCTCCAGCCCGGCCAGCAACGCCTCGCCGATGTAGGCGGCGTAGATGTCGCGCTCGGCCGGGCCAGCCTTGGAACGGCGTCGCAGGGCGGCGGCCATCTCTTTGTCGCTCGGCAGCCGGTAATCAATGTCCGTCGAGATGCCCGTGGCGTGGGTGATGACTTCGTCGTAGGGAATGCTGCTGACGTAGTGCTCGATGGCCGCGTGAACATCGTCGAGCGTGCGAATGACACGCTCGGTTTTCGGGCGCTGGCCGCCGATGGCCAGTGGCGCTTCCGGCGGACGGCCCCAGGTGCGCTCCAGATCGTAGAGCGCGGTGTCGTATTCGCCCCATTGCGCGCGCATAAACATGCCCCACTCGATCGAGTATTGGAGCACGTCGTCGCCTTCGCCCTGGCCGCGTCGGCAATACTCGGCGCAAGCGCGCCGGATGCCGGCGCGCTTGAGAACAGAGCGCGCCCACGCCGCGTCATCGGCGCGCTCGCGAATCAGGTCGTCGAGCCTCCTCCAGTTCTGTGCCGTGATGGGTTTCTTCCAGTCGTAGAGGTCGCGCAGGATGATGCGCACGCCCCACCAGCCGCTGGTATTGCGGATGAACGGCAGATACGGCAGCGCCTCGCGGATACGCTGGTGCGCCTCGGCCTTGTCGGGCCAGCGGGGAAACTGCGTGAGCCGCGCGCCGCTGGGACAGCCCGCCGCGTAGAGGTCGCTGACGATCATGTGATAGAGCAGCACGTCATGCAGTCCGCGCGCCGCCAGCCGCGCGCCGCAGAGGTGGGTGTGGACATCGAGCATTGGCACGTCGGCCAGGGCTTCTTCCAGGGAGGCTGCGAGGGTTTCAGTGTTCATGGTGCTTTGAAAGGAACTCCTGCGTGGCGCGCAGATTGGGAATTTCGCGCTGCGAAGCCTTCAGCGCCGCGGCGGCCGAGGCGAACCGCAGCCGTTGCTCCAACGAATCGCCCCGCGCCAGCGCGGCGGCATAGGCGCCGTGGAACACGTCGCCGCAGCCGGTGGTGTTTGACGCGGTCACGGCAAACGCCGGTTGGTGCTGCGGTTGCAGACCGGAACTTTCCGACACGCTCCAACATCCCCGCGCTCCGCAAGTGACCACGACCGCGGCACGCTGCGGCCCCCAGAGCGCACGGGCGGCCGCCGAAGGTTCGCGGCAACGCGTGATGCGACACGCGAACGCCTCTGACAGAATCAGATGGTCCACCCACGCCAGCACCTCCTCGAAGAGCGGCACGGCTTCGTTCTCGAAGTCCGCCACGACCGCCACGCCCGCGCCGCGCGCGATGCGGGCGGCGCGGAGGTTCCCTTCCATCCCGTAGTGGTCAATCAGGAGCACCTTCGACGCGCGAATCACGTCCTCCGCCGGCAACGTCGGGTGCGCGCCGATCATGCCCTCCGCTTGGAAGAAAATGGTCCGGCTGCCGGTGTCTTGAGCGACGATGATTGTGGAGCGAATGACCGCCGCGCCGTCAGGGTGCGGGGCATGGGACAGGTCCACGCCTTCGCGCTGAAGACTTTGCGCGATAAATCTGGACGCGTCGTCATCGCCGAGGCAACCCGCATAGGCGCAGCGCGCGCCGAGCCTGGCGGCGGCGATCAGAGCGGCGGCCGTGAGACCGCCACAGGCACGCTCATGGCGGGTTACGCGCAGCTTGCCGTCGGAGGGCGGATAGGATGGCACATAGAGCAAATCATCCACCGCCGCACAGCCGAGGCC
>JAOACV010000617.1 GCA_026417675.1 Verrucomicrobiia bacterium | reverse complement strand
TGGCGGCGACCGCGTTTGAAGAACGCGCTCCACATGGAGCGCAGGCCGCGCCGCGAAGATTCCCTGGTCTCTGCTGTCGTTGACGCGCAGGGAAGCGGAACGGCGTCGGAGCCGGGATTTCACTTCACGACGAGTATCGCGGCGTTGTTTCGTTCGTCGCTTTCCGCCACGCGATCGTCGTCGTTGAGCGCGAAACTCTCCGGGTCGGCTTTCACGTAGATGATGCGGCCCGGTTTCGGCGGCGCGGGCCAGTCAACACAGATGTTCGCCGACGCTCCGGGATCGAGCTTTTCCACAGGCTTGTCGACCACAACACGACCGCCATCGTAGGGCAGACCGTCGGCGAACCGCACGAGGAAGTCGGCCGCAGGTGCATCGCCGCGGTTGCGGACGGTGGCGCGGACCGTCTTGCCTTCGATGCGGATGTCTTCGACGGTGACGACGAGATCGGGCGCGGGCTGCGGTTGCGGCTCGACCCAGATGCCGGAAGTGTAGGCGCGCCGCGGGCCGTCTTCGATCATCCAACTGTAGGCGACATTGTTGGCCGGCGTGACCTCCACGCAGGCGGCGGCGGCGTTGGTCCAGACGCGCATCATGTCCGTCTCGCCAAACAACGTGATGCGCTCAACGGCCTGTGTTAGTTGCAGCATCAGCGTCAGCCGGTTGGTGCGCACGACTTCGCCCAGATGCGCGCAGTTTAGTTCCAGCCGCGAGAAGCCGGTGCCGGCCACCGTCCGCCGCGCGCGGATGGCGTCCACGACGGCGGCCGCCGTGCCGTTCGCCGCCAGCGCGAACGTTGCCGTCTCCGGCAGCTCGCCGGCGTTGTGGAAGTCGGTGGCGCCTATCGCGGCGATCTTCAACGCCAAGCGGCTGTAAGAGATCGCCTCGCGGTAGCGGGCGTCAAACGCCACGCCGCCGAGGCGGACGACGCGGCCGTTATAGACCTCCAACGCGTCAATCTTGTCGCGCAAGCCGGGACGTTCCCAGTAGCCCGGTTCCCACATCGCCGGACCGGGGCCGGGATGGTTGACGATCGTGACGCCGTCGAGCACATGCGCCCACTCGCAAGCCGCCTTCATCGGCTGCCACGGCGGGATGAAATCGCGGATGCCGACCAAGCCGAGGTGGGACTTGTTTTCCGGCAGGTTGATGGTGCCGATCCTGGCGCCGGCCAGGTGACGCGGGCCGCGCTCGACGTCGTATTCGAGGCCCATGGAGCGCGCCGGACCGTGCCGGCCGGGCTGTTCCTCGTAAGCCTTCTGTCTTCGCCAATCGGCGGCCGCGGAAGCGTTGGTGCCGTAACGCGAGTGCGCCGCGTGCACCACGAGATCGTAGCGAGCCGCCGAGAACATCCGCTGCTGGTCCTCCAGCGACACGCTGCCGTCGTCGGTAAAATGCGGCCCTGCCAGCAGGTGCGCGTGCGAGTCGAACTTGATCCATCGGAGAGCGGATTGGCCGGCGGCGGCCGTCAGAGCCACCCCCATCAGTGCCGCCGCCAGCACACGCGGCGCATTCGTCAGGGTGCGGTAGTTCAAGCGGCAGGCCTTCTATGCGGCGGCCAGCGACAAGTCAACACACAGTTTGCCGTAAGACGCCGGTCAGAAGGCTGGCGTTCGGCGCCAGCCTGGCTATTATCGTGCCTTCGAAAACTCCATCGTGAACGACGAACAACGATTTCGTTTTTGCGCCGTCGCCGACTGTCACTTCGGCGCGCGGACGGCGTTTGCCGACCAGGGCGTGATCGAGGACATCAACCGGCTCGCGCCCGACTGCACGCTGGTGCTCGGCGACATCAGCGGCTCGCCGGATACAGGCAGTCCTGACGCAACCCGGCGCGCGGTGACGCTGCTGCGCGGGTTGAAGATGCCGTGGCGGAACATCCTCGGCAACCACGACCTCGAATTCGAGGGACTGGAGACCGACCGCGACTGCATCCTGATGTGGCTGCGCGAGCACGGCTACAAATTGCCGTGGCACCGGGAGGACCGCGGGCCGCTGACGTTCCTGTTTGTGAGCTCGGAGCGGTTCCGCGAGCACGTCGTGCAGCCGCACGAGGTCTATCTCACGCCGCGGCAGTTTGCCTGGCTCGACAACGAACTGCGCCGCTGCGCGAATCGTCCGGTGGTCGTCGCCAGCCACGCGCCGATCCTCGGCTCCGGTGTCTGCGTGAAACCGGAGCTGCACGTGCGTGCCGGCAACGCCTACCTGAACCAGAACCATGTGCCGGGTCAATTTTTCGATCTGGCTTATCGCCACAAGAACGTCCTGTTCTGGTTCAGCGGCCACAGCCATCTCAGTCACAACCAACCCAGCGCGATCAACCCCGTGCTCGGCATTCACTTCGTCCACGTCGGCACCACCAGCGTCGAGCAGGCGCGCGAGATTAAACGTCACAGCCGCGT
>JAOACV010000616.1 GCA_026417675.1 Verrucomicrobiia bacterium | reverse complement strand
GTCCTCGAACAGGAAAAGCCTAAGGATGGCGCGAGCGATCTGTTGCTGGTTCGGTTCCGCATCCGTCAGGCATAGGCTGATGCCCACACGTGTCTTCCGAGCGCCCAAGCAAGATGGCGAATCCATTTCCAATCACGAATTTCCGCCTCCTTACACCGGCGCCTGGGAGACTTGATCCCTTCGTGCGGCATGCGCTCAGTTCAAACCAGGACCGCCTGAAAAACGTTTGCCGATGACGGTTCACCGGCATACGCTGCGCGCACGTTGTTTCATGAACACGCGACGCTGCCTGCTCCAACTCCTGCTTGCCGCTGACCTCCTGCCCGCGTCAACGCCAGCGGAGAACATGTCGCCGCGCGACGCGGTGCTGCACTTGGACTTCTCGCGCGGCACGGAAGGCATGCGCTTAATGCACGGCGCGAGGCGGATCACGGGCAGCTTCGGCGGGGCGATTGAATTCACGAGCGCGCTGCAATACGCCGAGAAGGAATTCGCGCGCAGGCTGGATGGCGCGCAGGCGGCAACCGTCGGTGGCTGGTTTTATCTCAGACGCGCGGGCGAGGGCGCGTTCTTGTTCCGCGGCGCGCCGGAGATTGCGCCGCTTGGCGAGCGGCGGTTTCCACCCGCAAAGGATTGGGTGAACTTCTTCCTCGGCACGGACCAGCACGGTTTCTTCATGGGCTGCGTGAACGGCAACAGCCAGATGCCGTTCCCTCTGGTGACCCTCGACGCGCTGGGCATTAACGCATGGCATCAGCTCTCGCTCGCAAAAGACGCACAGGGCGGCCAGAAGTTTTATCACAACGGGGTGCTCGTCCACACCGACGCCGACTCATGCTGGGCCGGCAAGGTCTGGCCCTTTCGCGACACCGCCGATGGCGAACCGCTGAGGCTGGCGATGCCGCAAGGCGGCCTCGTCGGCGAAGCGTGGATCGTCCTGCGGGAGATGGAAGCGAAGGAAATAGCAGCCGATTTCGAGGCGAAGAAGACCCGCTACCATCCCGCCCTGCCGCCCACGCCGGTGGCGATGCGCGAGATGAACGCGCATCCGGCTGCTGGTTTGTGGTGCAAGCCGATCACGGCGAAGAACTGGCAAGAGGAGCGCCAACGCATCCTTGCGGGCGTGATGAAAATCCTCGGCCCGTTTCCCGATCGTGTTGTGCCGCTGGACGCCCGCGTGCATTCGGAAGAGGACTGCGGCAGTTATTTGCGACGCAAAATCAGCATCCAGGTCCAGCCCTCCGATCGCATGCCAGCGTGGCTCCTCGTGCCGAAGATGCTCCGTGGCCGCGCGCCAGCGATCATCTGTTTCTACGGCACCACCGGCGGCGCCGGCAAGGACACCACCGTCGGACTCTCCGGTCCCACACCCGGCTCGCCGCCGCGCAAGAACCGCGCGTTTGCGGTGGACATGGCCGAGGCCGGTTTCGTCGCGCTCGCGCCGGATTACTTGCGCGACGGCGAACGGCTGCCGCCGAGCGGGAAGCCTTACGACACAACCGATTTTTACCGCCGCTTCCCGAACTGGTCGTGCGTCGGCAAGGACGTGTGGGACAACATGCGCGCGGTGGACTACTCGCAATCGCTGCAATTTGTGGACGGCCGCCGTATCGGCATGATCGGCCATTCCTACGGCGGTCACAGCACCATCTTCGCGGCCGCGCTGGAGCCGCGCATCAAGGCGGCGTTCGCCAGCGGGCCGGTCTCCGACTTCCTGCATTATGGAATGCACTGGGGCGCGCCCCCCGGTTCAAGCGGCAGCGCGTCGTTGCCCGGCCTTCGACCCTGCGTGCTCGACCACACGCTGCCGCTGCCGGTGAGGTTTACGAATTCACTGCGCTCATCGCGCCGCGCCCGCTCGCCGTCTGTCAAGCCGTCGGCGAGCGTCGCCCGATGGAAGAAGAAAACCACGCCGCCGTGAGCGAGGTTTACCGGGCATTGGGCGCCGGCGACCGCGTCAAGTATTGGTGGGCGGCCGGCGACCACGACTTCCCGCCGGTCGCACGCCGGGCCGCCGTGGAGTGGTTCCGCCGATGGTTGCGATAACACGTCCAGACGGGCGTCTGAAAAATATTTGCGCCCTTCCGCGTGCGGACATATCCTGCGCGAACATGTTTCCATGAGAACCGAACCCAAGATTCGCACTCCGCATGATGTCTTGATCATCGGCGGCGGCATGATCACGCATGACTTGATCCTGCCGTCGGTCTGGCATTTGCAGCGGACGGGCCGCGCCGGGAAGGTCACCGTCTGCGCGCTCAACAGCGCGCCGTTGCGGGCGCTGAAGGAGAGCGCGGAGTTGCAGCAGGCGTTTCCGGGCCAGGACTTTGAAGCGTCGCCGGCGTTGAGCGAGCCGCCGGATCGCATGTTCCCGTCGCTCTACAAGGACGTGCTCGCGCGGCTGGCACC
>JAOACV010000615.1 GCA_026417675.1 Verrucomicrobiia bacterium | reverse complement strand
GGCGGCTATCAGGAACGGACGTTTGCCTGCCGCATTCGCAAGACTGGCGAGCAGTGGACGGCGGAGAAGGTTTGGGAGACCAATGACGTGACGCTCTACATGAGCACGCCTGTCGCAGCCGGCCAACGGCTTTACGGCATGTCGCAGAAGCGCGCGGGCCAGATGTTCAGCCTCGACGCGGCCACGGGCAAGGTGGACTGGAAAGGCGAGGGCAAGTTCGGCAAGAACGCCGCAGTGTTCGACGCGGGACCGGTGGTGCTCGCGCTGGCGACCGATTCGCGCCTCCATGTGTTCCAGAAAGACGCCGCGACGCTGAGCGAAGCCGCCTGCTATCAGGTCGCCGACACGCCGACATGGGCCAGCCCCGCGTTCGCAGGCCGGCGCATTCTCGTCAAGGACGCCGCCGCGCTAACGTTGTGGGAACTTTCGGAATAGCCGCAGGAGATCACCAATGAAATCACTTCATAGCCGGATCCTTTGTCTCACACTTTGTTTCTGGGCCGCGACGACCGCTCTCGCGCAGGACGCTGACAAAGACGGCATTCCCGACGAGACGGAAATCGTCCTCGGCAGCGATCCGGGCGCGGCCGACACCTTCACGACGATCTGGGCGCGGCCCGCAACGGTCAAGCCGGGCGCCGACCCTGCGCGCACCTTCCGGAGCGTGGCCGTCGCGAACGCGGGCGGCAATCGCTTCCTCTGGCGGATTGAGTTTCTCGCGCCGTATCCGCAAACCAACTCCAGCCTGCTGCTTTATCTCGACGCGGACGACAACAAGAACACCGGCCGCCAGCCGGACCACGGTTGCGAGTTCATGCTGCATTGGGGCGGCGGCTTCGGCGGGGTCAGCGCGTTCACGCCCGACGGCAAGACGCGCCCGACCGCGCCGCCGCGCGTTGCGGCGGTGGGAAACAACGTTTATTTCAGCTACGATGTGGACCTCGCCCAGCGCGACGGCGCGTCGGTGTTCCGGCTCAACGTGCTGTCGGAGGCGGTAAACCCGCATCGGGGCGTTCAAGGCAGCGGCTACTTCGAGGCCAAAGGCCCGCCGATCAGCAATCGGCCAAGGGCGAAGTTGGACAGCGACCTGACCGGAAGCGTCGGCGTCGAGCAAACGTGGGGACTCGATCGCATCAACGCGCTCGTCGAAGACCCGAAGAACTTCCCGATCTGGATTCGCGACTGCAAACTGGACGGCTTCCGTTTCGACCGAAGCGAGTATCGCGCCGACAACGCGCTGCGCACGTCGGGCAAGGGCACGATTACCGCGACCGTTCCGCCAGGCGCCAGCGGTAGGTTCCACGTCGGCTTCATTTTCTACGACAGCGCGGGCCGCGAAGTCATCGCCATCAATGTCAATGGCCAGCGTCGCGGCGTCGCCGTCGCCGACTTTAACGACAACAACCAGCACCTCTTCTTCCTCACCGAACCGGTCGAACTGAAGCCGGGCGACACGATTCAACTGTGCGCGCTCGGCGCCGAGGGCAACTACAAGACCGAAGACCTCGTGCTGCTACGCGACAAGCCCGCCGCGCGCCCGCCGCTCTACGAATTCCGCGAGGTCGCCGCGACCGAGAACCGGCTGACGTGGATTACGTCATGGGCGGCGCAATGCACGGTCGAGTATGGCCGGGGCCAAACGATCACCGAGCCGATCGCCGTGCAAAACCATCGCGTCGTGTTGCCCGACGTCAAACCCGGCCAGCGCGTGCGCTATCGCATCACCGCAAAGACGCGCGATGGGCGCGATGTCGCCACGGACTGGCGCGAATTCACCTGGCGGCCAGCCTCCGAACCAAAAACCAAACTCAGTGGTCGAGTAACGCTACGCGTCGAGCCGCCCGCAAGCGTCGGCGACAAGTTGCGCGACTGGCCGGTGACGAGCGGCGTGCCGTTCCCGAAAGGCGCGCTCGGCGGCGCGCGCAACGTGCGGCTGCTCAACGCAAACGGAGCCGTCGTGCCGTTGCAGGCCGCCGTGACGGGCCGTTGGCAGGACGGCAGCGTGAAGTGGCTGTTGCTGGACTTCCGCCACAGCGGCGGCGCGGCGGACTACACGCTGGAGTTCGGGCCGAAGATTACGCGACGCGAACCGTCGCAGAAGTTTGACGCGCCCGCGGAGCTGGGCGAGTTGGTGCTGACCGACGCGATGGGCAAAGACCAAGCCGCGCGCATCGCGAATTTCCAGCCCGAAGAAACTGGCGGCCTTCGGCGTTGCGCGCGCGCGACGGGCAGGATCGGTGACGCGCCATTTACGCACGACACGCGCGTCCACGTTTATCCCGGCTTGCCGTGGGCGAGGGTGTTGCTGAACGTCGGCCACTCGGAGTCCACGAATGAGTTCACGACCATCCGCAGCCTCGCGTGGCGTCTGCCGGCGTTGCGCGGCGAGCCGCGTTTCGTGCGCCAGCAC
>JAOACV010000614.1 GCA_026417675.1 Verrucomicrobiia bacterium | reverse complement strand
AGATGTGTATAAGAGACAGGGATTGAGGAGACGCACGATGCCGGCGCGGTCATGGAGCCGCCGGACGTGGTCGCGCGGCAAGGGAAGACCAGGCCGGAGGCGGAACCAAAGGCGGGCAAAACCAAGAAGGGCAGCCCACGCAAGCAGAAGAGATAGAAAGCGCGGCGCGGAGGGAAGAGAGCCGCTGGCGCGCGGATTGTGGACGAACCGACGAAGCGGCTAAGGCGGGCGCCTCGCGCCGTGGCCCCACGATTCTCTCGACTCCCGCCGCGCTTTTGGCCATAGTGCGCGGCCTTATGGCTGACAAGAATGCATCGCCCCAGGCGGCCGAGAAGACGCAGGCCGCGCTCATGGACAAGATCGTCGCGCTCTGCAAACGGCGCGGGTTCATTTTCCAGTCGTCGGAGATTTACGGCGGCATCAACGGGTTCTGGGACTACGGCCCGCTCGGCTGCGAGCTGAAACGCAACATCAAGGACGCCTGGTGGCGCGATGTGGTGCAAATGCGCGACGACGTCGTCGGCCTCGACGCCTCCATCATCATGCACCCCGCCGTCTGGAAGGCCAGCGGCCACGTGGATTCGTTCGCCGACCCTATGGTGGACTGCAAGGTCTGCAAGAGGCGGTTTCGCGCCGACCAATTGTGCGAGCAGTTTGGAGTGAAGTTGGAGTCGGTCGAAACCGGCAGCCAGCAAATGCGCCAACTGACACTTCCCGACGGCGTTCGGTGCGGCTTCTGTGGCAGTCCGCACCTGACGGAGCCGCGCCTGTTCAACCTCATGCTGAAGACCTTCATCGGCCCCGTCGAGGACGAGTCCAGCGTCGCCTACCTGCGCCCCGAGACCGCGCAAGCCATCTTCGCCCAATTCCAGAACGTGCTGGCCACCTCGCGCATGAAGGTGCCTTTCGGCATTGCGCAGATCGGCAAGGCGTTCCGCAACGAGATCAATCCCCGCAACTTCACCTTCCGCTCGCGCGAGTTCGAGCAGATGGAACTGGAGTTCTTCGTCAAGCCCGGCACCGATGCACAGTGGCACGACTACTGGGTCAAGGAGCGCATGAAGTGGTATGAGACCATCGGCCTGCCTGCCGGCAAGCTGAAGCCTTACATCTACAAGAAGGAGGAACTGGCTCACTACGCCAGCGCGTGCGTGGACGTGTATTTCGATTTCCCGTTCGGCTCGCAGGAACTGGAAGGTATCGCCGCGCGCGGCAACTTCGATCTCTCGCAACACCAAAAGTTCAGCGGCAAACCGATGGACTACTTCGACGACGAAACGAAGGAGAAATACATCCCGCATGTCATCGAGCCATCCGCCGGCGTGGACCGCATCGCGCTGGCGCTGCTCTGCAACGCCTACTACGAAGAATGGGCGCCGACCAGCGAGGCCGCCGGCGCCGCGCCCATGCCCGCCGAGCATGGCAAACAGCCGCCGAAGGGGTTCGAGAGCCGCGTCGTCATGCGGTTTGCCCCCCGCATCGCGCCGATCAAGGTCGCCGTCTTCCCTTTGCTAAAGAACCGTCCGCCGCTGGTCGAGAAGGCCAGGGAAGTCTTCCAGATGCTGCGCGGCCAGTTCAGCGCCTTCTACGACGACAGTGGGGCCATTGGCCGCCGCTACCGCCGCCAGGACGAGGCCGGCACGCCGTTCGGCGTCACCATTGACTTCGACACGCTCGGCGAAAAAGGCCCCGAACTGAAGGACACCGTCACCCTGCGCGACCGGGACACGCTCAAACAGGAGCGCGTGGCAATCAAGGAACTGCCGCAGCGGATTGCGGAAGCGGTGAAATAGCCGCATGCGGCGCGCGGTCGGGAAATCCAGAATCCGCCCCGTTCATTCTCGCCTTCGGCCGGTTTTTGCGGCACACTCCGCGCCATGAATGTGGCCCGGTATGTGACCAGAAAGGGCGATGCTTACGAGATTCGGTTCGTGAGGAAAGAGACCCCGTTGAGAAACACGTGGTTCATCTTCGAGGTCAAGGACCTTGCTGATAATGAGATCACGGAACGCGGCATTTCCTTTGGCCGGCAATTTGTGAAGCTTATGGAAAGCAAGGCGGGGGCCTCCGAGAAACGGCTGCGCGAACTGGCGCTGCTGCGCCTGAAAATCGCCTTGGAGAAGGAGGAACCCGACGCCACGGCGAACCGCCCGCGCCCGACGGTGGACTGCGGTTACGACCTCCACGACGCCGGCTGGACAGATCAGCCCTCTTCGATGATCGCCGAAATCAACAAGTTCCTCAAGATGCTCCGACGCGCCCGGCGCAACGAAGCCGAACCAGTCGCATCCCGTCGGTCCACAACGCTGCGCTACGGAAGGGGCCCAAAGGTCCGTCGTTGGGGGGCCTTTTGACCAAGGCGTTGTGCCGATCGGCCGCGAT
>JAOACV010000613.1 GCA_026417675.1 Verrucomicrobiia bacterium | reverse complement strand
CGCGTTCGGAGAACGCGCTCCACCATCAAGCTTGTGCATTGTGGGTGTGAGGGCGCTTGGAAAACACGCTCGTGTGGATCGCGTTCTCCGAACGCGATTTCGCGACGGTCGCGCGGCGGCCATCGCGTTCAAACGAGGCGCTCCACCATCGGAGCTGCTCACCGCCCTTCCGTCAATCGCCCCGGCTCGCGCACGCCGCTGCCTTTGCGCTTGGTCAGCGTGTCGCCGAGGTCGGCGCGCATTTTCTCCGCGAACGCTTCCAGCCGCTTCACGATGTCGGGATGGTCGGCGATGACGTTCCTCGTCTCGCTGACATCGTTCTGGAGATCGTAAAGCTCCGGTTGTTTGACCTCGTGCTGCTCGTATTTGGCGGGAAGGCCGCCCTTGCCGCCGGGTTTGCCGGCGAGCGTGTGGTAGGTGTGCGGGAATTGCAGCTTCCAGCGCCCGTCGCCGGTGACGACGCCCTGCAACTGATTGTTCGCGTAGTAGAACGCGTAGGCCTCGTGCGGATTCTGCGCGCCCTTCTCGCCGGCGATCAACGGCCACACGTCGAGGCCGTCCATCTTGTGCGCCGGCAACCGCGCGCCGATCAGCTTCGCGATGGTCGGCAGCAGGTCAATGGTCATCAGCATCGCGTCGCTCGACGTGCCGGCGCGGAGCCGGCCGGGCCAGCGCATGATGCAGGGGACGCGCGTGCCGCCTTCCCACGAGGTGCCCTTGCCCTCGCGCAACGGCTCGGCTGAGCCTGCGTGATCGCCGTAGGAGAGCCACGGTCCGTTGTCGCTGGTGAAGATGACCCAGGTGTTGTCCGCGACGCCGCACCGTTGCAGCGCATCGAGCACCTGGCCGACCGACCAGTCTATTTCCGCGATTACGTCGCCGAACAGCCCGCGGGCGGTTTTGCCGCGGAACTTGTCGCTGACGTAGAGCGGCACGTGCGGCATGGAGTGGGCAAGGTAGAAGAAGAAAGGGCGGTCCTTGTGGCGCTCGATGAACCGCACCGCGCGCTCTGGGTATTGCGTGGTCAATTGCTCCTGATCCTTGCCTGTAAGGCCAACCTTGACCGCCCTGTCGCCTTCGATCATCGGCAGCGGAGGATAACCGCCTTTCCCCGGTTTCGCCACCGGATGATGCGGCCACATGTCGTTGGAGTAGGGCAGGCCGAGGTATTCGTCGAAGCCATGGTGCACCGGCAGGAACTGCGGATGGTGGCCGAGATGCCACTTGCCCGCCATGCCGGTGGCGTAGCCTTTCTGTTTCATCATCTCGGCGAGCGTCATTTCGCCGCCGGCGATGCCGTGGTCGGATTTCGGCGACAGCGCGCCGTGGATGCCGATGCGGTTCGGATAGCAGCCGGTTAGCAACCCCGCACGCGACGCCGAGCAAACCGCCTGCGCGACGTGGAAGTTGGTGAACCGCACGCCCTCGCCGGCCATGCGGTCGAGGTGCGGCGTTGTGTAGCCCTTCGCGCCGAAGCACCCGACGTCCGCGTAGCCCAAGTCATCGCAGAAGATGATGACGATGTTGGGCAGGCGCGCCGCGCCGGCGCCGAAGGTTCCGGCGGAGGCGAAAAAGCTGGACGCGGCGAGGATGACATGACAGGCGAATCGAAGTGCTTTCATGGCCGGGTTGATATCGGTTGGATGGTTTATAGACCAATCCCCGAACCGGTGGCGAAGCATTTTCCACCATCGCCGAGCAGAAAATGCTCCCCCTGCGTCGCCGCTTCGGCTAAGAATCCGCCGGCCGGTTAACGGAGAGTTGCCATGCGAGAATTTCATCATGTCGGTCTGCCCACGGACGAGAAGCACGTCGGCGAACGCTGGGTGCCGGACACGAAGGTCTGGACGACCAACCCGGACGCCCATCCCTACCGCGTCGAGTTCCTGCGCTTCGAGCCGGATACGCCTGTCAAAGGCCCGGTGCGCGACCAGGTCCATCTCGCGTTCAAGACCGACGACCTGCAGCGCGAGATTGAGGGCGAGAACGTCCTCCTCGGCCCGTTCTCGCCGCGCGCCGGCTTGCGTGTCGTGTTCATCCTGAAGGACGGCGCGGTCTTCGAGTTCATGCAGTGGGATTGAGGGAATTGCGAACCGGGCCGGCTGGAGTCCCCCCATCGTTGAACCTCCCCATGAAAAACCTCGTGTCATCTGTCGCCTCCCTCGCGCTGGCGATTGGCTGGGCCGCGGAGGAGGCGGCGCCGCCAACGCCGAAGTGGCTCTACGACATCACGCGCGTCGCCTACACCGATCTGCCGAACATCCAATCAACGGGCGACTGGCCGGAGAAGCTCATCGAGGACTGCGCGAAGGCAAAGGTGCAGTTGCTCTTTTCGCGGGCGCATAGCGGCGAACATTGGAACGAACTGGGCTGGAAGAGCGCGTTCGGCAAGCCCTGTCTCTTATACACATCTGACGCTGCCGACG
>JAOACV010000612.1 GCA_026417675.1 Verrucomicrobiia bacterium | reverse complement strand
GTCAATGACCGCCCGGCCGGCCGCCAAATGCGTCGCCGCCCAACGCCACTCGTTCGCGAGAGACTCGTCCGCAACCGGAGGAAAGCCGCCCCGCAGCGCCACCACGATGCGCGCGATCAGCTCGCTCCCAACTGCCAGCGCGCCGACGGCGACCAGCAACAAAATGAGTCTCTTGGATGTTGGCGACAGAGATCGGTTGGACTGGCGGCTGGGGGTCATGAGTCGCTTCGGCTGTCTGCTTGTCGAAGTCGCGAGGCTACTTCGCGCTTCGGGCAGCGTCAAGCGCGGGGCCGTTTTCTTCCAGCTTGCGGGCCGACGCCATTCGCGTTACTCAGTCTGCCGCACCTTATGCGCCTGAGACTCCTCTTTCTCCCGATGACACTTGCCCTCACCGCCGACGCCGCCGTCGTCAAGAAAACGCTCACGACGACCCACGCCGGCGACAATCTCCTGAAAGCCGACGCGTGGCACGCGTGGCAGACCGGCTTCACGCGCGACGGCGACGCGTTCGTCTGCGACAACGGCGCCGATGCCTCCGTCCAGCGCGGCGCTTCACAGTCCGTCACGCTCAACCAACAGATCGCCGCGCCGATCATCGCCGAGGCGTGGAGCAAGGCTGAGAACGTCGGCGGCGCGCGCGACAACGACTACGCGCTTTACCTCGATCTCGTCTATGCCGACGGGACGCCGCTGTGGGGCCAGGTCGCGCCGTTCAGTGTCGGCACACACGATTGGGAGCGCCGCCAGGTCGTCGTCATGCCCGCCAAACCGGTCAAAGCCCTCAGTTTCCATCTGCTGCTGCGCAAGCACACCGGCAAGGCATGGTTTCGGGGCGCGACGTTACGGCAGATTCAAGCGCCCGCCGGCGCGGCAATGTTCGACGGCGTGCCGATTATCGTGCCGGGCCGGCTGGCGGAGGGGTTTCAGGTTCGCGACGTCGCGGCGGGATCGGAGTTCCACGACTTTGGCAGCAAGGGCGAAGCGCTCGGCCTGAAGCTGGCTGTCAAGCGCGAGCGACGCGCCGGCGCCGCCATTGTCGAGGCCATGTTGTCCGACACGACGGGCAGGGACCGCGCGGTGACGCTGTATTACTCGCTGCCCGTGCGCGGCGATGGCTGGCGGTGGCTGATTGACCCGCGCTCGGAGACCAACGCGGTTGCGGCGGCGGAGTATCGCAACGCATCCTCGTTCCATGTCGGCGCCAACGGCGCGCTCTCGCGCTATCCGTTCGGCGCGCTCGCGCGCGACAAGGAGGGCCGCGCCATCGGCTTGGACGCGGGCTGGCCCGCGTTTTACCGGTGCGCGTTTAACGCCGGCACGCGCGAGTTGTTTATCGCGTTTGACTTGGGCCTCGCGCCGGAGAAACCGTCGGCGCGCGTGCGGCTGGTGACTTACGGGTTCGACGGCCGGCTGGGGTTTCGCGGCGCATTGCAGCGCTACTACGAGATATTCCCCGACTATTTCCGCTGCCGCACGCCGGAGCAAGGCGTGTGGATGCCGTTCGCGAAGATCAGCAAGGTGGAGGGCTGGGAGGACTTCGGCTTCAAATTCAAGGAGGGCAACGACGAGACCGCGTGGGACGACGCGCACGGCATCCTGACGTTCCGCTACACCGAGCCGATGACGTGGTGGATGCCGATGCCGAAGCAGATGCCGCGCACGATGGAAGCGGCGCTCGCCGAAGCCCAACGACTCGCCGCCGCCGGACGGCCGGAGGCGAAGGCGCTGTTCACCTCCGGCTACCACGACGAAAACGGACGCTTCCCCGCGCGGTTGCTGGACACGCCGTGGTGCAACGGCGCGGTCTGGAGCATGAACTCCATGCCTGGCATCAAGGGCGATGTGACCGATTGGTCCAACAAGTGGAGTCCGGCGCTGCGCGAGAAGTTCTACGGCCCGAACCGCAAAGGCGATCTCGACGGCGAATACATTGACTCCAGCGAAGGCTACGTCACCGACGAACTGGATTTCCGCCGCGACCATTTCGCCGCCGCGCGGTTGCCGCTGACGTTCTCGCGCGACACCCATCGGCCCGCGATCTTCCGCGGTCTCATCGTCGCCGAATACACGCGCCAGATGGCCGAGGACGTTCACAAGATGGGCAAGCTGATGATGGCCAACAGCACGCCCATCCGCCTCTGCTGGCTCGCGCCGTGGCTGGAGGTGATGGGCACCGAGACGGATTGGAACCCGCCCGCTCAACGCGGCGTGAAACGCTCTGAAGCCGCGTCACACGTCTGGCGGCCGATGAGCGATGCCGAACTGCTCTACCGCCGCGCGCTATGCGGCCCGAAACCGTATTGCTTCCTGATGAACACCCACTTCCCCGCGTGGCCCTACGAACTGACGGAGAAGTTTATGAAGCGCAGCCTCGCCTACGGCATGTTTCCCGGCTTCTTCAGCGCCGACGCCTCGACCCGCCATTAC
>JAOACV010000611.1 GCA_026417675.1 Verrucomicrobiia bacterium | reverse complement strand
GAGCGGACCTTTGATGCCGACGAGGTATTCCTTGAACGCCTCCACGGTGTCCTCGGGCAGCCAGTTGTTGAACTTTTGGAACGCCGTCTCGCCCGCGAAGACTTCAAACCACGCGATCTTGCGCCGGCCCCCGTAGGCTTTCTGCACGGCCGCGTCTATCACGCGCACGCTGGCCGCCCAAATGTCCGGCCCCGTGCCATCGCCGCGGATGAACGGGATGACCGGGTTGTCCGGCACGTTGAGCTTGCCGTTCTGAATCGAAATCTTGCCACCGCTCGGCGGCGTGACGTCTTTGTAAGGCATCATGGTCTCTCCTAAAAAAAAGCCCGCGCGACTATAGCAAAGGAACGCCGTCTCGCCAGCGGCAAGTTTCGGGGCACCCTGAATAGGTCTGGCAAAATTCTTTTGGGCATTTTGGGGGCGTGTTCGGTGTTGACTTTTGGCACCCCGAACGTTTAGCGTGGCGTTCAGAAATGAGCTACCAAGCAATGCAAGCTGCAAGGAGAGCGCCTATGAAAACGCGACGATGGTTGGCGATGGCTGGACTGGTGAGTCTGACGGTGTTGTTTTTCTCCGCGGGACCGAACGCGTCGGCGGACGACGCCCTGCGAAAGTTCGGCCGCGGCGTGGCCAATCTTGCGTGGGGGTGGACCGATCTGCCACTGACCATGCACCGCGAGGACGTTTTGAACGGGCCGGCCGCCGCTTATACCTACGGCATCGTCAAGGGCCTGGCCAAAGTCATCAGCCGAGCCGCGGTGGGCGTGTATGAGGTCGGTTTCTTCTACCTGCCTTTCCCCGACGCCTACTGGCCGATCATCAAGCCGGAGTTCCCGCTCGCCAGCTACAACGACAACATTTTGATGTATGAGTAAGGCCCGCCGGTTCGCGCGGCGGGGGTGCGAACGCCAAGGCGCTGGAACGTGTTCGCGGGTCTCCGTGCGGCATTCGCCTTGGTTTCACGGCGGCAGGCGTTTTCCCAGGCTGGCGAAGAAAGCGCCGACCCGCAACCTGCAGTCAGACGTTGGCGGGAGATTCATGAAACTACTGGTGATCGGATTGAGCGTTTGCGCGGTTCTGCTGGCGGGTTGTGAAAGCGCGCCGCCTCAAGGACCGAAGTCCCTCCTTGAGAAAACGACCGTCACCGACTCCTACGGCACGCGTGAGGTGCGGCCGACGTATCTGACGCCGCAAACGCAGCCGGCTCCATGAGATGCCCACGTTGGTCCGTCCAGCGACGCTTCGGCGTCACGCTGGGGTTGATGGCGGCCCTGTCGCTGCGCGCAGATGTGCTGGTGTTAAACAACGGCGGCCTGTTGCTGGGGCGTGTGCGGGGCATGACCGACGCTGAAATCGAGGTGGCCCTCGGCGCCGCCGGCAGCACCACCGTGCGCAAGACGGACATGAAACTGTTGATCCCGGGTCCGCCAGAGGAGGAGCCGGACAGTTATCTGAAAGCGGGCCTGCGGGCCGAGCAATCCGGATTGGTGGCCGAGGCGCTGGCGTGTTACGAGAAGTCGCTGGCTGTCGAGCCCGCGAACGCCGTCGCGGCCACATCGCGCCGGGCCGCCCTCCAGCAGCAAAGGGTCGGCGACGCGTGGGCCAAGCGAAGCGCCGCGCCGGCCAATAGCATGGAGGCGCAGCGCGCCGAAGCGCAACGGTTGATTCACGAAGGAGAGCAGATCATCGCGCGGGCCAAGGTCGCGGCCAGTTTTCGTTCGCCCAACAGCGGCGGCGCGGAGCAGTCCGTGGCCAGTTGGAGCGCCAGCCTGCAAGCGCAGGGCGAGGAAATGAAACGCCGGGGCGAACGGATGCTTGCGCAGCTTGGCGGGCAGCCCGTGCCGTCCGGGCCGGCGCCTGCATCGCCGCCAGCTCCGTCCACGCCGGCAGCCGCAGTCCCGCAGGGCGCGCAGGCACCGGCGACGGCGACAGGCGATTCACTCATAGGCTGGCTGAAGATCGGCGGCATTGTCGGGCTGGGCTTGATCGTGCTGCGACTCTTGCTGCATCCATTCTTCTCGCGTGATTGAGCACCATCAGAAGCGCCACGAGGCGCCGATGCCAACTGACGTTGATGAAAAAGAGTTTCTGCAAGATAGGGCTGATGCTTGCGGCGTGTTCGATGGTCCCGCAACCGTTGGCGGCGCCCGCCGAGACGCGTGCGGGTGACTCGAAGACCGCCGCGGTCTCGCGGGAGGCTTCCGAGGCTTACAATCGCGCGCTGACCGCGACTACGACCGAGGCGCGGATGATGTGGTTGAACATGGCCATCCAGAGCGATCCGGGTTTCGCCTTGGCCTACCAGCAGCGGGGTGTCACATACCGGCTGCAGGGCGACCTCAACAACGCGGTCAAGGACTTCAGCCGGCTCATTGAACTGGAGCCGGAGCGCGGCGAGGGCTACTACNTGCGCGGCACGGTCTACGGC
>JAOACV010000610.1 GCA_026417675.1 Verrucomicrobiia bacterium | reverse complement strand
GCGCACAGCCTTGGCACGGGTGACGGCACGTCCACCGGGCCGGGGTTCGGCAGCGGCAGCGTCGGTAACGGGAGCACTAACACGGCCGAGATTCGCGCGCCGCTGACACGGCCGAGTTACGCGCGCACGCCGTTGCCAGAGTATCCGCGCGTGGCCAGAAATAACCGATGGGAGGGCGTGGTCGTTTTGCGCGTCGAGGTCCTGCAAGACGGCCGGGTTGGCCGCGTGGAACTCGCGCAGAGCAGCGGCCACGACATTCTGGACGAGTCTGCCATTAAAGCCGTCCACCACTGGCGATTCCATCCGGCCAAGTATGGCGACATGCCCATCGCTTGTTTCATTGACGTTCCTGTCCGCTTCAAACTTGATCTGGCCAGTCTGTAGCGCAGCCTCGTCCCGGATGCTTCCGCGCGGCGGCCTGTGAAGCAACAAAGCGTCGGGCGTTCGTTCGGCCCAATCCCTACGGCCCGCCCTCGCGGCGCACGAGGAGCCAACCAACGACATAGGCCAGCCCGAACATGATCAACGTGCCCACCAGGCCGGCCAGCGCCGTCGCCAATCCCTCCGAACTGACGCCAGGCATCTGGTAGTCGGGGATCAGCGAATGCATCAGCGTCTTCGCGTGTTCCTCAAAGCCGAGTGTCCCCGCCACTTTTTCCAGACCGTCCGGCCATGAACTCGCGAACGGCGCGACGAACAGCGCCAGACCCAGAGCGATGATGAAACCCAACGCGAGCACCTCCGACCGAACCGCGCCGGGTTGCTGGTGTTCGGGATCAATCAGTTCCGGTCGCGCTCTGCGGATGGCCAGAACGACCAGCGCGGTGATCAACGCCTCGCCCAAGCCGATCAGCAGATGCACGCCTGCCATCGCCGGGAAGACAACTCCGGCGGCTGCCGTGCCTGAAAACGCCAGTTCGCCCGCGCACGCCAGTGACGCGAACACGGTCGAGCACCAAGCCGCAAACAACACCGCGGTGATCTGGCCATGCAGCCCTTTTAAGGATTTTCGCACGAACGAGTAAACGCCGTAACCGCCCGCCGTGCCCACGACCGCCATGTTGAAAATGTTCGCGCCCAACGCGAGCACGCCGCCGTCGCTGAATAGAAAACATTGAAGGATCAGCACGGCAGCGATCACCACCGCGCCGGCCGCCGGCCCCAACAGCACCGCCGCGAGCACGCCGCCCAGCAGATGCCCCGACGTGCCGCCCGCCACCGGGAAGTTCAGCATTTGCGCGGCGAACACGAACGCCGCCGCCAGACCCATCAAGGGAACTTTGGAGCGGGGCAGTGTCCGATTGACCTGGCGGATCGCCACGGCCAAACCGCCCGCAGCCAGCGCGCCCGTGACCGCCGCTGTTTTTGCGTCGAGAAAACCATCGGGTATGTGCATGAGTTCCTTTCGGGGGCTAGTGCTACAAATTTTTGTGACTGTAATATCACAGTCGTTGCGGTCAAGCAACTTGCTGGGCAATGCCCCCATACACCACGAAATCAGTCTTGCGCTCGCCGTTCATTGCGTGCCTGATAAAGCGCATGGCTTCGCAGTGCAAGGCGCGTTACATCATGATCGGCGGCTTTCTCGGCGCGGGCAAAACCACCGCCATCGGGCGGCTCGCGCGGCACCTGACCGACCAAGGGTTGCGTGTCGGCCTCATCACCAACGACCAAGGGCGCGAGTTGGTGGACACGTTGACGCTGCGGGCGCAGGGGTTTGAGACCGCGGAGATTCTTGGCGGCTGTTTTTGCTGCCGGTTCAATTCGCTCATCGAAGCGTCGCAGAAGCTCTCCGCGAGCGCGCGGCCAGATGTGTTCATCGCCGAGCCGGTGGGCAGTTGCACGGACCTCGTTGCGACGGTCACCTATCCGCTGCGGCGGCTCTACGGCAACGATTTCGGCATCGCGCCGGTGAGCGTGATGGTGGACCCGATTCGCGCGTTGCGGGTGCTCGGCGTGGAAAAGGGCGGCGGCTTCTCCGGGAAGGTCGCCTACATCTACGCCAAACAACTCGAGGAGGCCGACCTCATCGTCATCAACAAGTCCGATTTGCTTGACGCGGCGCGGCTGGAGTTGTTGCGAGAAACACTCGCAGCGAGATTCGCGAACGCCGAAATCATGGCAGTCTCAGCACGCCACGGCGCGAATTTGGACGCTTGGTTTGCGCGGATCACCGGCGGCGAACAGGCGTTGCGCCGGACGATGGAGCTGGACTACGACCTCTATGCAGACGGCGAGGCGCTGTTGGGTTGGCTCAACTGCACGGTTCATCTTTCGGCAACCCGACCGTTCGACGCCGACCGTTTGCTGGAGCAGTTGGCCGGCGACGTTCAAGAGCGGTTGCGGGCATGGCGGGCGGAAGTGGGGCACCTGAAGATGACTTTCAGTCCCGCTGCTGCCGGGCTGGGGCAAGTCGCCGTCGTGAACCTGGTG
>JAOACV010000060.1 GCA_026417675.1 Verrucomicrobiia bacterium | reverse complement strand
AGATGTGTATAAGAGACAGGCTCAGTTCCGTGCTCGAAACTCGGGTTCGGCGCGAGGTTCTGCGGCCCGTTCACCAACCGCTCATAAGCAGCCGCCCCGTCCGCGTCGCCCTCGCCGCGCGTCGCGCTGAAATAGAGATGGAACTCGCGCCCGCTGCGTGGCGGCACCGACGCCGAAAACAGCACGCTGTCGCCCAGCCGTGCACATATTGAGGACGCATGGCCCGTGGCAGGCTCGACCACGCGCACCGAGGCGTTGGCCGGGAGGCCGCGCAACCGTGCGCGGAGGCGGCGCAGATCGACGCTGACCAGCACGCCTTCCGCCCGCCTGTCGGCGAGATTCAGCACCCGCACCGTCGCGCGCACCGGCCATTCGCGCGAGAACTGCGGCTGGCCCGGCGCGGGCGCGTCGAACTTCAATTCCTCCAGCGGCCCGACAGTGGTGCGCAACGCTGGGCCTTTCTCCAGCGCGACAAACTCCGCCTCGTCGAACCATGCCCGGCCCGTGCCGCGAAGCACCGTGCCAAAGGTCGCGTTCGATCCCGTCGGCGGCACGATAAAGGTGTGCTCCACGCGCTTCCAGTCGAACGTCCCGCTGCCCGCGTCCAGCATTGGCGCCAGCAGCATCGGCCGCTCGCCGTCGACGTGCAGGAACCAGCCGGCACGGCCTACCACGTTTTCGGCTCTCACCCAGCCGCTGACGCGATAGCTCCGGCCCGGCGTAACGGGAATTTGCGTCTGACACCACTTCACCCAGGTCGGTTCCGCTCCGGGCGCGACCTCGACCTTTACGCAGCGGCTGCTATTGCGGCCGCCGCTCTTCTCATAGGTTGCGAGGTGCTTCGCGTCAGTCTCCACGGCCTTCCAACCATCCGGCGCGTCGTCGCCGGACTCGAAGTCGCCGTTTACGAAGCCGAACTTCAGGAAATCGGGCACCACCAGCGCCGCGTCATTGCCGGCGTAAATGTAGATCGTCGCCGCGCCTTTCGCGCCGCACTCGGCCGGCACGACGATTTGGTCATCCCCCGCGAGTGCCCCCTTTCGCTTCACACGGCCGCGCAGGTCGCGCACGTCGAAGAGCAACTCTTGCCCCGCCGCGTTACACACGCGCAGCGACTCGATGTGCGCGCCGGCCAGCACGGCCGCTTGCACCGGCACCGGCTCGCCCGCCACCGCCGCGTCGGCCAAGTTCTGAATCGTGACGGCGACGCGCCGCGGCCAGTAACCGCCGTTGGCGAGATAGAGCGGATGATGCCACGGCGCGCCTCCGAAGGCGTCGCCGGCCCAGAGCAGGAATACGGGAAGGTATCGTTGCCATTTCACGCACTCCCGTTTACCGCAGCTCGCTCCCGGCAGGCAAGCGCGGCGCGTGGCATTTCTCGGACCGTTGGCGTAAGCTTGCGGTCATGTCGCAGAATCCAGCCAGTGTCAGTCCACGTGCCGCGGGTCCAGACGGCCCCTTGATTCGGCCGGAGCTGCTCGCGCCTGCCGGCGATTGGCAGTGTGCGCGGGCAGCGGTGGAGAACGGCGCGGACGCGATCTACTTCGGGCTGGAACGGTTCAACGCGCGGATGCGCGCGAACAACTTCACCAACGCTGACCTGCCGCGGCTGATGGAATTCCTGCACCGTCGCGGCTGTCGGGGCTACGTCACCTTCAACACGTTGGTTTTCACTGACGAATTGGACGACGCCGAGCAACATCTGCGCGACATCATCGCCGGCGGCGCTGATGGTGTGGTCGTGCAGGACATTGGCATCTGCCGCCTGATTCGCCGGCTCTCGCCCGACTTTCCGATTCACGCTTCGACGCAGATGACCATCACCAGCGCCGCCGGCGTGGAGTTTGCCCGTGAATTGGGCTGCAACCTTGTCGTCCTGGCCCGTGAATGCTCCCTGAAGGACATCGCCGCGATCCAAGCCGCCAACGAATCGCAACTGCCCCTCCAAGTTTTCGTCCACGGCGCGCTCTGCATCGCCTATTCCGGACAATGTCTGACCAGCGAGGCGCTCGGCGGACGGTCGGCGAACCGCGGGGAATGCGCGCAGACGTGCCGGATGCCGTTTGAACTCCTCCGCGACGGCCAGACCGTGCCGCTCGGCGACCGTCGCTACCTGCTCAGCCCGCAAGATCTCGCCAGCGTCGAACTCTTGCCTGATCTGATTCGACTTGGCCTCCACTCGCTCAAGATCGAGGGGCGCCTCAAGGAACCGGAATACGGCGCCAGCGTCACGCGCGTTTATCGGCAGGCGATTGATGAGTGCGTATCGCGCATGGCCGGTTCCGGATCGCCGGTCCCAATGTTGCCTGCCTCGCCACACCCAATGCGCAACGCGCAATACGACTTGGAGATGGCCTTCTCCCGAGGCCTGCACACCGGCTGGTTTCTCGGCGTCAACCACAAGCAACTGGTTCACGGCCGCTTTGCCAAGAAACGTGGTGTGCTGCTCGGCGAGGTCCGCGCGCTCAGCGCCGACAAGGTCGTGGTGCGCTTGCAGGCGCCCCTGAAACCCGGCGATGGGGTTGTTTTCGACTCGGGCCATCCCGAACAGATCGAACCGGGCGGTCGCGTTTATTCCGTGGACCGCTGCGGGCCTGACACGCTCATCGGCTTCGGTCGCGGCGACGTGGATCTGAAGCGCGTTCACATCGGCGACAAGCTTTGGAAGACGAGCGATCCTCAGCTCGACCGCCGTCTGCGGGAGACCTTCACGCGCGATCGGCCCGTGTTTCAGCGGACGATCGCAATGGAGGTTGAAGGACGCGCCGGCGCGCTGCTGACGCTGATCGTCCGCGACGAGTTGGGCCACGTCGTGCAACTCCGCTCGGCCATGCCGCTGGCGCGCGCGGAGAAGCACCCGTTGACAGAAGAACGTCTTCGTGAACAACTCGGGCGGCTCGGAGGAACGGCGTTCATGCTCGGCGAATTCAAGAACCGTCTCGAAGGCGGGCTTATTCTCCCCGTGAGTGAGTTGAATCGTCTGCGGCGCGACGCGGTGAGGCAACTCGACACCCTGCGCGCGCAACCGAAGCAATGGACGCTCGTGGCGCAGACACAGTCGTCTGCGCGATCGGCTTTTTCGTCAACCCACAGTGCAGACAAGAATGCCCGCGCCACACCCGAGCTTATTGCGCTCGTGCGCGGCTTGCCGCAGTTCGACGCCGCGTTGCGTTCGGGCGTCGAAACCGTGTATTGCGAATTCGACGATCCCGGGGCGCATCGCGACGCCGTCGCCCGCTTCCGACAAGCCAGAACCCGGAATCCAAAATCCACGATTTTCCTCGTTCCCCCGCGCATCACCAAACCGGGCGAGGATTGGATTCTGCGGTGGATGCGCGCCGCCGAACCGGACGGCTATCTTGTCCGCAATTACGATCACTTGAAGTTCTTCGCCGGTTGCCGTTGCGTCGGGGATTTCTCGCTCAATGTGGCCAACCCTCTCGCGGCCGAATACTTCATCGGGCGTTATCGGTTGGAACGGCTCACCGCCTCCTACGACCTGAGTCTCGCGCAACTAGAGTCGTTGTTGTGCGCCGCGCCGCCGGCGTGGTTTGAGATCACCATCCACCAGCACATGCCCATGTTTCACATGGAGCATTGCGTTTTCTGCGCCTTCCTCTCCAGCGGGACCGACTTCTCCAACTGCGGCCGGCCGTGCGAAAAACATGAAGTCAAACTGCGGGACCGGGTGGGCGCCGAACACCCGGCGCGGGCCGACGCTGGTTGCCGCAACACGGTTTTCAACGCCCGCGCGCAGACCGCCGCCGAATATGTGTCGCGTCTGATCGCCCTCGGCGCGCGGCATTTCCGCGTTGAGTTCCTCAACGAGCCGCCGGAACAAGTTGAACGCACCCTCCGCATGTATCAGCAGCTTCTGCGCGGCCAGATCAGCAGCGGCCAACTCTGGCGCGAGTTGAAGTTGTTGAACCAACTCGGTGTAACGCGCGGCCAGATGGAGAAGGCGGAACGTTGAGCCCAAGCCACGCGGCCGACGACGTAAGGAGGCGGACAACCCAGTTCCCTTGCCGATCTGATGACACCCATCGCATGACGCCAGCTATCGCGCATTTGCTTTCCCCCGCGCCTTGTCTATCTTGGCTCCGCCGAAACCGCGAATAATGAGCCTAGCCGCGCAAAAACCTGTGATGGGCGAGGTTGATTTCAACCGCTCGCCTTTTGTCGTTATTTGGGAGGTCACGCGCGCCTGCGACCTCGATTGCAAACACTGCCGCGCCGCCGCCATCCCGTTGCGCGATCCCGGCGAACTTTCCACCGAGGAAGGCCTGCGATTGACAGACGAGGTGTTGCGGTTCCAGGAGACGGGCGGCCAGCCGCCCTTGTTTGTGCTCACAGGAGGCGATCCGATGAAGCGGCCGGACATTTATGACTTCATCAGCTACGGCACTGACAGGGGTCTCACCGTTTCCCTCAGTCCCAGCGCGACCCCGCTGGTCACGCGCGAGAGCATTTTCCGAATGAGAGACTGCGGCTTGGCGCGCATGGCCATCAGCCTCGACGGACCGGACGCGGATTCGCACGATGCATTCCGGCAGGTGCAGGGGTCTTTCGACCAAACCATGCGGATGATCCTGTGGTCAGCCGAGGCGGGGTTGCCGCTGCAAATGCACACCACCATCAGCCGCTACAACCGGCACCGGCTCGACGAACTCGGCCAGGTCATGCTCTCGTTGCCTGGCGTGGTTATGTGGTCGCTCTTCCTGCTCGTGCCCACCGGCCGCGGCAAGGCCGGCGACCTCGTCTCCGCAGAGGACTTCGAGGAGGTCTTCAACTGGCTCTACGACTTCAGCAAAAAAGCCCCCTTCGACGTGCGCACCACCGCCGCGCAACATTTCCGCCGCGTCGTCCTCCAGCGCCGCGCCGCCGAGAAACGCGACGCGCAAAACGCGCCGCCCGACCAACCCGGCGCGCCGCGGTTTTCGCCGAAGCGCGACGTGGCCTTCACCACCCCGGCCGACGGCATCAGCCGCGCGCCCAAGGGCGTCAACGACGGCAACGGTTTCGTCTTCATCTCCCACGTCGGCGAGATCAACCCCAGCGGCTTCCTGCCCATCAACTGCGGCAACGTCCGCACCGACAGTCTCGTCGAGGTCTATCGCAACTCCCCTGTCTTCCGCGCTCTGCGCGACCCCAACGGCTTCAAGGGCAAGTGCGGCGTCTGCGAGTTCAGGTTCGTCTGCGGCGGCAGCCGCGCCCGCGCCTACGCCATCACCGGCGACTACCTGGAGAGCGAGCCGTTCTGCGTCTATGAGCCGAAGCGCAACCCGGCGGCGGCTGGCCGTCGTTGATCCGGCGACTCAG
The DNA here is from genome assembly GCA_026417675.1 of Verrucomicrobiia bacterium. GTDB lineage: Bacteria > Verrucomicrobiota > Verrucomicrobiia > CAIQCK01 > CAIQCK01 > JAOACV01. The sequence continues at coordinate 3,593 of JAOACV010000060.1, read as the reverse complement.
CCCTTGAACACTTTCCGCAGGTTCATCGCGGCGACGGCGACCATTTCTTCCCCGGTGAAGGGCGCGGCGTAGGCGCTGCGGGCGAGGCGCGTTTCATATCCGCCGAGGTCGTAGTCCACACGGGTGGGAATGTAGCCGCCGTAGCCGTTCGCCAGTTCGATGAAGGCGGTGACGGGAAAAGGGGAGGCGTGCTTAATGTCCAAGCCGAAGCGGCAGAAGATTTCACCGGTGTTGGTCGCCGCAGCCCAGTCGCCCACGCGCAACGCTTGGATGACCATCGGGATTTCATCGGGCCACTTCAGCAGTTCAAGTTGTTCTTTCGCGTAGAGCCGGTCAATCAGCGGCATTTTCGGGTCCTCGGACTTTTTGCGGGCTTCCTCGATCTCCGCGCCCTTCGGTTTGCGCACGCGTTCGTTGTAGATGCTCTGCGTGGCGCCGACAGGCACGTCGGCGCGAAACGTTGACTTCGCCCACACGGCTTCCACTTGATCGGCGATCCAGCCGGCGACCCGGTTGCTCTGCTCCAACGGCTGGCGCGGGCCGGGCTTGCGGGACACGTCCACGTTATTGATGTCGCCGGACGCGCCGTGAGTGAGCAGCGCGACAAACTGTTTGCCTTTGCGCTCCTGCATGATGCGCGCGAAACAGCCAAAGTAGTCCGCTGAGATGGCGCTCCCGCCGCCGGTATCCCCGATGTAGTGCAGTGAGAAGTTGGCGATGACGGCCATCGGCTCGCCCGCGGCGGTCTCCAGCAACAACATCGGTATCTCCGGGTCGGTCGGGCCGGCCGGTCGGATGACCTGCGGATTTTCGTAGCCGGGGTTGGTCTTCAAGGTGCCGTCGCGCATGTGGTAGCGGCGGTTGAAGGCCGCGCGCGGTTCCCAACCATTGCCCCATGCGGCGCGCGCGGGTTTCATATTCTTGGCCGCCTGCGCCGCTGCGTGGGCGCAGTGGTCGGTCATCTTGGCAATGAACGCCTCTTCGCGTTCGGACTGGAAAAAGGTCAGCGTGCACGGCCCGGTGTGGGTGTGCGTGCAGCAGACGCAGACGTGTTCCACTGGCAGATCGGCGGCCTTGGCGACGACCTGGCGGAGGCGCGCGGTGTCGCTGTTGTCGAGCGCGATGAGATCGAGCAGCATGAACGCGATGCGCTTGCCGCCCGATTCCAACACGACGCAACGCGCCATCAGCGGGTCAAGGACGGAAGTCGCTTCGCGTCGTGTTAGCGAGCCAGCGAGCGTGACGCCGACAGGCGGGGTGATGTCAACGACTGCGGTGCCGGCGCGAAGTTGGGATTCCGTGGCCATGACTGGGTCTCCAATGATTTGTTATGCCGGGATTAAACCGTCCGACTTCTTCAACGTCAACTTCAAGCGGGCCGTCATCGCTGCGCGCATCCTTGGAAGAGACTACCCTTGCGTTGCCGTCCGCTCACGCTATCCTTGGCCATCCATACACCGAAACCGCGCATGACCTCAATCGCTTGCCTGAACCGCCGTGAGTTTCTTGCCCGAAGCGCCGCCGCAGGCGCGGCTGTGGTCGCAACAACCTGGCCGCCCGCGGGCGAAACGAAAATCCGGAAAGACCTCGTGATAGATTCTCATGCTCACCTGAGCTTCCGGAGTTCGCCAGCGGATGAGGGAGACGAGGCCAAAGTGCTCGACGCGGCTGACCGGCTGGGAATTGACCAACTCTGCTGCTCGGTTCTTCCGAAGCGTCCGGCCACGGTCGAAGGATTTCAGACCGCCAACCGCGTCATGGCAGCGGCCCACAAACGGCACCCGGATCGTTTTCTCGGCTACTGCTTCGTCAATCCCGGCTGCGGGCGCGCGGCGATCGAGGAGATTCGTCGGTGCCTCGATCTGCCCGGTTTCATCGGGGTGAAGCTCTATAACGAGCATCTCTGCACGGATCCGATTGTGTTCCCGGTCGTCGAACTAACGATCGAACTGCGCGTGCCGGTCCTGCATCACGCGGGTCACTCACACTACCCGGTCAAGGAACAGCCGAACATGTCCGATGGCGGCCATCTTGCCGAGCTGGCGAAGCGCTACCCGGAGGCCATCCTGATCTGCGCCCACATCGGCGGCGGCGGCGATTGGGAATGGACCATCAAGGCGCTGCGCCACGCGCGGTCGGTCTATCTTGACACCAGCGGCAGTGTGACGGACGAAGCCATGATTGACATGGCTGTGAAAGTCCTGGGCGCGGAGCGGCTGTTGTTCGGCTGCGACATGTCATGGACCGCGGGCGTTGGCAAGATTCGCGCGGCCCGACTGACTGCCGAGGAGCGCCGGAAGATTCTTGGCGGCAATATGCAGCGGATTCTGGCCCAGCGAGGGAGGCGACCATGCTCATAGACACCAACGCCTATCTCGGCCCGTTTGCCTTCCGCCAGCTCCGTCACAACACGGCCGACGGACTTCTGAAACTGATGGATGCCAAGGGCATCGCCAAAGCCTGGGTTTCCAACGCCGCAGCGATCACCTATCGCAACGTCCAGCCCGCCAATGAAGAACTGGCCGAAGCGGTGCGCAAGCGTCGCGACCGACTCGTGCCGCTGGCGGTGATCAATCCCTTCTACGCCGGCTGGCAGGACGATCTGACGGCGTGCAGAAAACAACTTGGAATGATCGGACTGCGACTCTATCCGAAGTGGCACAACTACAATCTGACCGACGGATGCTGTCTGGACTTGGTTGACGCCGCGACGAGCCTCCGCATGTTCATCACCATCCCTCTGCGCGTCGAGGACTACCGTCAGCGAAGCTGGCTGGTGGATGTGAAGGACCTGACTTTGTCCGAGATCGCGCCGCTGATCCGAGCCAAACGCCAAGCGCGCTTCGTGCTGCTCAACGGCATGGGCTTCACCGGGTCGCCATTGGGCAAGAAAGACGGGGGTCTGCCGCCCAACTACTGGATTGAAATCTCCCGGCTCAGCGCACTGATGGCCAACGAGATAGGCGCGCTGGTCGAAGCACTGGGGGCAGACCGCGTCGTCTTCGGCACCGGCATGCCGTTCAATGCGCCCGATCCGGCCCTGGTAAAGATGGAAGTGCTACAGATGAGCCTGCGGGACAAGGAGCGTATTCGCTGGCAAAACGCAGCGGCGTTGGAAAAGACAGCACAATGATACTTTCGGCTCGGAACTTTCTGCTACCACTTCTCGGCCGACGGCGCTAAAGTTAGCATCGGCTGTGAAACCATTCACGTGCGCGCCGATGCTCCTCACTCTGGCCAGCCTGCTGGCGATGGGAGACTACGCCTCGGCGGCGACTCCCTCAATTCTGCCTCTCGTCCGGCTGCGCGTGGCCAGCTTTCGCTGCGACGCGACGCCGCCGCGAGGCGCGACGCTGGTGTGGCTGACCAAGCTGAAAAGGGTCGCGGACCCGCTGTGGGCCAAGGGCGTTGTGCTGGAGGACGGCGGGAGACGTTACGTCGTGTGCGCAATTGACTGGTGCCTATTGTGCAACGAGTCCGAGTGGTCGTTTCGCGAGGCGATGGCTCGCGCGGCTGGAACCGAACCGACGTGCGTGGCCATTCACTGCGTGCATCAGCATGTGGCGCCTTACGCCGACGAGGGCGCGCACCGG
>JAOACV010000609.1 GCA_026417675.1 Verrucomicrobiia bacterium | reverse complement strand
CCACAGTTGTGGGTAATGCTGCCGAAGGTGGACGCGCCGACGACCGAGGAGCGCGTGAAACTGGCGGCGCAACGGATGTTCCCATTGGTCGAACGCGCCAGGAAGCTCGGCTGCGCGCTGGGCCTCTACAACCACGGCGGCTGGGGTGGCGAGCCGGAGAACATGGTCGCTGTGGCGAAGTTTCTGCGCCAGAGACACGGCGCGACGCACGTCGGCGTCGTTTACAACCTCCACCACGGCCACGACCACCTCGACCGATTCCCTGCCGCGCTGGCGGCGATGAAGCCTTACCTGCTTTGTTTAAACCTCAATGGCATGACGAAGGACGGTGACAAGCGCGGCATGAAAATCTTGCCGCTTGGCCAGGGTGACCTCGATTTGCAGTTGCTGAAGACGATTCGCGACAGCGGCTATCGCGGCCCGATCGGCATCCTCAACCACACCAACGAGGACGCTGAGGCGCGGCTTAAAGACAACCTCGACGGGCTCGACTGGCTGGTGGCGCAACTCGACGGCAAGCCTGCCGGGCCGAAACCGCAGCCGCGCAGTTGGCGGCCGCCGCAACCAAAGTGATCAGTTCTCAGAAGCGTCGGCTCGGCTGGGACCATGCAGATGCCGCACCATGAAGCAATGGATGGCAGCGGCGGCGCGAGGAACGACGGTTTGCAACGGCCTGCGTTGAGTGTTGGCCGCATAGCGCGCGGACGCATTCCCATGCGCCGGCTGCAAACCGCCGCACCTTGGCGAACTCGTATGACGCCACCGGCTCCGATTCAAGCGTTCGCGCTTAGAGGATAATGGTGATTACTTCACGGCGGAGGCAGGCCGGGTTGGGCGATGGTTTGGTAATCGGCCGGCGTTTCAAAGATGCCGGCGTCGAAGTTTGTTTCCTTGACGGAGACGACAGTCATACTGACTTTTTGTCCGGCGATGCTGCCTTCCATTTTGACAACCATGCCGGGCAGGGCATCCAGGTCCGGCGACATACCCTTGCCCGGACCTGCCATGGGCGAGTCGTGGAGCCTTTTCAAGTGGGGCTTGAGCTTGGAGTAGTTGGGGAAATCCTTCGCGATCCAGAGCGTTTGCGTCGTGCCGTTGGCCGCCCATGTGTATATCTCGGTGTTGTATTCGCCGACCTTCTCGGTCTTGCCGGTCGGTTTGGGCGGGGCCGGTTTCGCGCCGCCGGCTTGCTTCTGCAAAGCTTCCATCGTTTGCCGGAGTTGCGCGCCGGGCATTTTCAACGCCATTCTTTGTGCGTGAATCAACGTGGTCGTGTCGCCGCTTACGGTGTCAATCAGGGTGCTCATGGCGCCGGCAGGCCCAAACGCCATGTCGAGGCGCATCTTGTCGCCTTTGATCTTGATGAAGATTTCGCCATTCATCATGGGGCTTTTCATTTCTTGTATGATGAACAGGTCGGCGCAAGCGGTGGCGGCGAGACAAACGTAGGTGAGAAAGGCGACGGCGTGCTTCATCATGGGGCCGAAGCGTAGCCAACCTGCGCCCCTCTGCAAGCGCAAAATCCCCTCAGCCAGGCGGCTCACGGCTGAATGTTCTGGCGTCGGACCCGCCTTCTGAACGCGCGTTCGGCCACCCCAGATACGCCAGGCGCAAGAGGGCAGGGTGGTGGCGCGAAAAAGCGAGCAAGAATGGGCTTGAAAACTGTCCGAGGTTCGGTCTTATTTCCAAATTCTCTAACGGATCAGCGACAGCAACAACGACGGAGAAAGAACGTTTTGAAGAATCAATATCTGGAAGCAGCGCTGCAACAAGTGCCCAATCCGCACATTTTGATCAACATGGTTTCGCGCCGTGTGCGCCAGTTGATCGAGGGATTCCGGCCCTTGACGACCACCGAGACGAACATGACGCACATGGACATCGCGTTGAAGGAGATCGCCGAGGGCAAGATCGCCTTCAAGCTGCCCGACCAGGCCGAGTTGGCCGAGGAACGCAGCCGCAAACGCAGGAAGCGATCCTGAGATCGCGCCGGCATCGTGCGCCTGTCGCGGAATCGGCTTGAACGAGCGCGCTCCGGGTTTTGTCTAAAGAGGGCAATGGTCGGAAAACTCACCACTTTGGGCGTCATTGCTCTTTGTCATCTTGCGGCCTTGGCTGCCTTCGGGGTTGAGCCGGGGTCGGCGCGGTTGGACGCGACCGTGCAGGCGGTTGAGAAGACACGGCGCGGCGTTGTGAACATTTCCACCGAGCGGATTGTCGCGCGCGGTTATCGCGACCCGTTCGAGGACCTGCTCTACGAGTTCTACGGTTACCGTCGCGCGCCGCGGACCTACACGAGCTACAGCCTCGGCTCCGGCGTGATCGTGGAGCCGGGCGGCTACATCGTGACCAACCAGCACGTCGTCGAGCGCGCGTCGCGAATCACGGTGACGCTGACCGACGGCACGAAACTGGACGCGCGCTACATCAACGGCAG
>JAOACV010000608.1 GCA_026417675.1 Verrucomicrobiia bacterium | reverse complement strand
CTGCCTGCTGGTGGTGGACGCGTTCGACGGCCCGCAAGCGCAGACACGGTTTGTGCTTCGCAGGGCGCTGGAGGCTGGCCTCATGCCGATCGTGGTGATCAACAAAGTGGACCGCCCCCATGCCGACCCGGTCGGCGCGCACGACAAGGTGGTGGACCTGATGCTGGAACTGCACGCGCACGATCAGCAGCTCAACTTCCCGACGATCTATGCCAGCGCCAAGGAGGGCTACGCGCGTATGGATCTCAAGGACGCCAACGGCGACATGACGCCGTTGTTCGAGACGATTATCAGGCACATCCCGCCGCCGCAGGCCGACGCGAACGCGCCGCTGCAAATCCTCATCGCCAATCTCGACTACTCTGATTACGTCGGTCGGATCGCGCTGGGCAAGATTTACGGCGGACGCATCCGGCTGGATGACTCGGTGGTCTGCATCCACAAAGACGGACGGCGCGAACGGGCGCGCGTGACGAAGCTGTTCGCGTTCAGCGGCCTGCAGCGTATCGAGATGGAAGAGGCCTGCGCGGGTGACATCGTCGGCATCGCCGGCTTTGAGGAGGTCGCCATCGGCGAGACGATCTGCGACAGCGAGGAGCGCGAGCCGGTGCCGTTCGTGGAGATTGATCCGCCGACCATCCAGATGCAGTTCGCGGTCAACAACGGCCCGTTAGCCGGACGCGACGGCAAGCTCGTCACCGCCCGCAACATCCGCGACCGGCTGATCCGCGAGACGCGCACGAACATCAGCCTCTCGGTGGAAGACACGCCCGACGGCAACGTGTTCATCGTCAGCGCCCGTGGCGAAATGCAGATCGCGATTCTGGTCGAGCAGATGCGGCGCGAGGGCTACGAAGTGCTCGTGTCGCGCCCCGAAGTGATTTACCGCAAAGGCCCCAACGGCGAGACACTGGAGCCGATTGAGACGCTTTGGCTGGAAATCCCGCAGGAGTGTCTCGGCGACATCATCCAAAACCTCGCCATGCGCCGCGCCGAGATCACCCACATGGAGCACCATGGCAGCACGTCGGCGCAAGGTGGGCACGTCACCATCGAGGCGGTCATCCCGACGCGCGGGTTGATCGGCTTCGAGACCGACCTGATGAACCTCGCTCGCGGCACTGCCGTCATGTCCCACTTGTTCAGGGAATACGGCCCCCACCGCGGCGAAATTGATACGCGGCGCGGCGGCGTGCTGATCGCCACCGAGGACGGTGTGGCGACCGCCTACGCGCTGGACTACATCCAGGAACGCGGCCGGATGTTCATTGGCCCCGGCGAGTTGGTCTATCGCGGCATGATCGTCGGCGAGACCGGCCGCCCCGAGGACATCGCCGTCAACGTCTGCCGCACCAAGAAGCTCACCAATATGCGGAGCCAGGGCGAGGGCAAGGGCATCCAGCTTGAGCCGCCCCTCAAGATGAGCCTAGAGCGTTGTATTGAATACATCGGCCCCGATGAATACGTCGAAGCTACCCCCAAAAACCTGCGGCTTCGCAAGCGCATCCTCAACGAGCACGAGCGCAAACGCCACGAACTGCGTCGGACGGAAAAAGTAGCGGCGGCGTAAGCCATAACCGCAGTCGCAAACCACGCCCGCGGGCTGGAGCTATTCCATTCCCAACTTTCCGAGCAATCCCTTCACGCGCACCGTCGCGAACAATCGGCGAAATACCCAGGCGGCAGCGGCGAGATAAATGACGTTGAGGGCGAGCGACCACCAGAGCAACGACCACGGCGCCTGGCCGGTGCGCAGGGTCTCGCGCATGCCCTCGAAGACGTAGGTGCTCGGAAACACCCATGCGAACCACTGAAGCCACGCTGGCAGGACGCTGACGGGGTAAAAGACGGCCGAGAGCGGTTGCACGAAGAACGGAATGGCCCACGCCAGCGCCTCGGCGGCGTGCCCTAGGCGCATGATCAGCGCCACCGTCACCATGCCCATCGCCCAGCCCATCAGCAAGAGACTCAGAACAAAGGGAATCAACGAGAAACCAAGTTGGAAGATGTCGAAGGCGTAGAACAACCACGCCAGCGCCGCAAGCACCAAGCCGTTGACGAGCACCTTCAAGAAGCCGAGAACGAGCGTTGCGGCGAGGAATTCGCCGATCGTCACGGGCGCGACGAAGATGTTGAGGAGGTTGCGCGCCCAGACATCTTCGAGAAAGGAAAGGGTGACGCCCTGCTGGGCGCGGTAGAGCAGGTCCCAGAAGATCATCGCGCCGATCAAAAACGTGACGAGCGCCGGCACGGAGCTATTCCCGGCCTTCAACAAATACGTCGTCAGAAAGCCCCACACCAACAGGTCCATCACCGGCCAGAAGAAAATCTCCATCACCCGCGTCCAGCTCTGCCGGTAGAGCAGCAGATAGCGCAGCAGCAGGCCGAGGATGCGGTGCAGGCTCATGCTGGGCGTTTTTGCTCCGCGCTCTCCAATCC
>JAOACV010000607.1:296-2440 GCA_026417675.1 Verrucomicrobiia bacterium | reverse complement strand
GTTCCCAGCCGTTCGAGCTTCAGACTGCTGTTGCGCTGCTGGATGTCGAGCGAGGCCAGTTCGCTGCGCAGCCTCGAGGCGGCGCTTTCCATCTCAATGATGGACGCCTCCGTCTGCGCGACAGCGTTTTCGGTTTCGGCCAGGCGCGCTTCGAGGGTCGCGACGGCTTCCTGCTCCGCGCGCAGCGCGGTTGCCTTTTGCGCGACGACCGCGGCGAGAGTCTTCAGTTGTTCTTCCAGGGCGGCCAGAGCGGCCTTCAGTTCGCCAGCGCGCTGGCCGGCTGCGGCGATGTCGGCGTTGTAGCGCTGGATCAGGCCTTCGAGTTCCGTGATGCGTTCACGGTTGAACTCGATGCGATTCTGGTTGCGTTCAATCTCGCTGCGGACATCGTGCTGCTGCTGCATCGTCTGCGCGATGGCCAGTTCCAGCGATTCCTGCGCGCGGCGCTGGCTGGCGACGCCCGATTCGCCCTCCTGCACCGCGCGGCTCACCGTTCCGATGGTGGCGTCCAGCGCGGCGGCATGGGTTTGCAGTTCGCGGACGGCGGCCTCCAACTCGTCGAGCCGATGGCGGCAGAGGCGGCAGTCGAGCGACTTGATCTGGTCGTAAAGTTCCTTGTAGCGGCGCGCCTTGCCGGCCTGCCGCTGGAGCGAGCCGATCTGGCGTTTGACCTCGCGCGTGATGTCGGTGACGCGCACGAGGTTCGCCTCGGTGTATTCGAGTTTGCGCAGCGCCTCCTTCTTCTGGGTTTTGAACTTCGTGATGCCGGCGGCCTCCTCGAAGATGGCGCGGCGGTCTTCGGGATGGGAACTCAGAATCTGGTCAATGCGCCCCTGCTCCATCATCGAGTAGGCGGCGCGGCCGATGCCCGTGTCCATGAACATCGTCTGAATGTCGCGCAAGCGCACGGGGGTCTGGTTGATGAAGTAATTGCCCTCGCCGTTGCGAAAGACGCGGCGCGTGATGGTCACTTCGTGGTAGTCGAGTTGCACGCCGGCTACGGGCGCCAGTTCGCCGGGTTTGATGTCGGTGATGGTGAGGCTGACTTCGGCCATCCCGATGGCGCGGCGGCCGTCGGTGCCGTTGAAAATCACGTCGGCCATTTCGCTGCCGCGCAACGCCTTGGCGCTTTGTTCGCCGAGCACCCAGCGGATGGCGTCCGAGACGTTGGACTTGCCGCAGCCGTTGGGGCCGACAATCGCGGTGACACCCGGCAGAAACTCGAGCCGGGTCTTTTCCGCAAAAGACTTGAACCCGACCAGTTCGAGGCTTTTCAGATACATTTTTCGAAGCGGTTGTGAATAACTGCCATGAAGCTGCCAGAATACCCTTCCGATGTAAAGACAAAACACTATTACCGGTGGTTTCATTTCTGTCGCCCCCAAAATGTTGGGATCCAGCCGCTGCACCGCTTGCGTGAATAGCCAGTTAATAAGCCGCGCATTCTTGCCTAGCCCGCGGGCCTTTGCTACTGTCGCAGCCCATGAACTTCGTGCTCACCGGCGCCGCTGGGTTCATTGGTTCCCACGTGGCCGCGCGTTTGTTGAGGCAGGGACATCGCATCGTGGCGGTGGACGACCTCAACGATTTCTACGACCCCGCCATCAAACAGCGCAACGTCGCGCGTCTCCAGACGCTCGGCAATTTCGTCCTGCACATCGCCGACATCGTGGACAAGGCCGCCCTCGACCGCATTTTCGCCGCGGAGCGGTTTGACGGGATCATCCATCTCGCCGCGCGGGCCGGCGTGCGGCCGAGCATCGAGCAACCGTTGCTTTACGTGCAAACCAATGTCGCCGGCACGATGAACCTGTTGGAGTGCGCGCGGGCGGCGGGCATCAAGAAATTCGTTTTCGCGTCCTCCTCCTCGGTCTATGGCGTGAACTCGAAGGTGCCGTTTAGCGAGAGCGACCCGATCTTCAAGCCGATCTCGCCTTACGCGGCCACCAAGCTGGCCGGCGAGGCGCTTTGCCACACCTATCATCACCTCTACGGCATGGACATCACCTGCCTGCGCTTCTTCACCGTCTATGGCCCGGCGCAGCGGCCCGACCTGGCGATTCACAAGTTCTCGCGCCTCATCGCGGCCGGCAAGCCGATTGAGATGTTCGGCGACGGCTCGACGCGGCGGGACTACACTTACA
>JAOACV010000607.1:0-286 GCA_026417675.1 Verrucomicrobiia bacterium | reverse complement strand
CTCGTCGAATTGCTCGAACGCGCGCTCGGCAAGAAAGCCCGTATCGAGCGCAAACCCGAACAGCCTGGCGACGTGCCAATCACATTCGCCGATATCACCAAGGCGCGGCGGGTGCTTGGCTACGAGCCCAAAACCAAGATTGAGCAGGGCATCCCGAAATTTGTCGAATGGTTCCGTAGCCAGTCATGAAACGATCCGGCGTCATCCGCCTGTTGTGCGACCTGATTTCGATTCCCAGCGTGAACCCGCAGGGCGATCCGGGCACGGAACGCACGGGCGAGGGCGA
>JAOACV010000606.1 GCA_026417675.1 Verrucomicrobiia bacterium | reverse complement strand
AGATGTGTATAAGAGACAGAGATGACGGTGACCGTGGCTGGGAAAACGGGGGCCGGGGTGGTGCCCCTTACCAGGGAAACCATGCGCTACCTGCGCCTCTACGTGGAGCGGGAGCGCAAGACCACCGCCGAGCGTCTGGCGCACCTGATGCGGCACGCCAACGACATGATTCTGCTCACGGACGCATCGGGGCGGATCGTGGAGGCCAACGACCTCGCGCTAGAAAGCCACGGCTACTCGATGGCTGAACTGCAGCGGATGACGCTGGAAGCTCTGCGCTCGCCGGCGAGCCGGACGACGTATGGACAGGATCGCACACGGCTGATGACCCATGACGGCGCGGTGTTCGAAGCTGAGCATCAGCGCAAGGATGGCACCACTTTTCCAGTGGAGGTCAGCGCCCGGCTCGTTCAGATCGGCGGCACCACCCACCAACTGAACATCATTCGCGACATCACTGAGCGCAAACGGGCGGAAGAGGCGCTGCGGCAGGCGGAAGAAAAGTATAGAGCCATCTTCGAGAACGCCGTCGAAGGCATCTACCAGAGCACCCCTGACGGGCGGATTCTGAGCGCCAACCCTGCGATGGCGGCGATTCACGGCTACGCTTCCCCCGAGGAGTTTATTGCCGACATGCGCAATGTGGCCCGGCAGCTTTATGTTGATCCGCGCCGACGCGACGAGTTCAAACGGTTGATGGAGGAACAAGGACGGGTGTCCAATTTCCAGAGCCAGGTGCGCCGCAAGGATGGAAGCCTGATCTGGGTCTCAGGAAATGCGCGCGCGGTGCGGGACGCGAGCGGCAGGATTCTCTACTACGAAGGCACGGTGCAAGACATCACTGACCTCAAACGGGCGCAGGAGGAACTCCAGCGCCTTGCCGCGCGCCACGAAGCCATCCTGAGCGAAATCCCGGACATCGTCATGGAGACAGATATCCGGCGCGTCTATACGTGGGCCAATCCGGCGGGGTACGAGTTCTTTGGCGAGGACGTGATCGGGAAGGAGGCCGCATATTACTTCGCCGGAGAACAAGACACCTACGCCCAAGTAGAACCGCTGTTCAAGGGCGACATCGGCGTCTTCTACGTCGAAAGCTGGCAGCGCCGCAAGGACGGCCAGCGGCGGCTGCTGGCTTGGTGGTGCCGCGCGCTGAAGGACGCCGAGGGCCGCGTCACCGGCGCGCTCTCCACCGCGCGTGACATCACGGATCTGAAGCGGACCGAGCAGGCCCTGCGCGATAATGAGGAACGGTTGAAACTCGCCCTCGACACGGCTGCGCTTGGCACGTGGGACTGGGACCTCCGCACGGGCAGGATCATCTGGGGCGGCCATCACGAGCGTCTGTTCGGTTTTGCTCCGGGCACGTTCGAGGGCAGCTACGAAAGCTTTATCAGCCGCGTGCACCCCGACGACCGCGAAGGCATCAAGAAAGCCCTGGATTTCGCGCGGGACAACCACACGTCTTACGAGCAAGAGTATCGCGTTGTCTGGCCCGACGGAAGCGTCCGCTGGATGGCGGGCAAAGGGGCCTTCACCTACGATGCATCGGGCAAACCGGTCCGCATGACGGGTGCCCTCATGGACATCACCGACCGCAAGCGGGCGGAAGAGGAGCGAACTGAGATGTTGGCCCGTTTCACCGGTTTTGCCGAAGCCAGTCAATACGGCATGGGGATGGCCGAGTTGGACGGCCGGATTATTTTCGTCAACCGCACCCTCGCCAACATGCTTGGGGAGTCATCCGCGGACGATTGTCTGGGGAAACACTTCCCCACCGCTTACTATCCCGAATTGATGACCCGCAAACTTCAGGAGGAAGTGATCCCCGCGCTGATGCGGGACGGACATTGGCACGGAAAACTCGAACTCCTCACCGTGGACGGCCGCCGCGTGCCGACCGACGAAAACTATTTTGTCATCCGGGACGAGCACGGCCGGCCGCGCTATCTCGCCGACATCCTGACTGACATCACCGAGCGCAAGCGGGTGGAGCGGGAACTGCGGGAGAGCGAAGAGCGGTTCCGCTCGCTCAGCGTCAGTTCGCCGCTGGGAATTTTCCTCGCCGATCCCGAAGGCCGATGCATCTACGTGAACCCGCGCTTCCGGGCCTTGTTTGGCCACACGCTGAAGGAGATCGTCGGCCAGGGCTGGTTGCGGTTTGTGTCGGACGAAGACCGCGCTGACGTCGAAGCGGCATGGCAGGACACCGTTCGACGCCAGGAGGAGTTCGTGTGCGAATTCCGGCTGTCGTGGCCGCACGGCGAGGCGAGATGGATGCGCCTGCGGGCCTCCCCGACGTTTTCCGACGAGCGCAAGTTGACCGGTTATGTGGGCACGGTGGAAGACATCACCGAGCAGGTGCAGGCCCAAGACGCCTTGCGCACGCTGACCTCGATTTTCGATCACACCGCCGACTACGTGCTGCAAACCAATCCGCACGGGCAGATCAC
>JAOACV010000605.1 GCA_026417675.1 Verrucomicrobiia bacterium | reverse complement strand
CTCCAAATGGGCGCCTGTTAAGGGTCGCGCGCAACAGTTTATTGAGACCAGCATCCGCCTCGCGAAGGAGCGTGGGATGGAGATGCGGTTCCTCAACTACGCCTCGATGCAGTTCGACGTGAACGCCGAAACCAAGCGCGCCGTCGCCGAGGTTGTTGCCGAGGTGAAGCCCGACATCGCCTTCATGCTGTGGCATCAGGACCGCCATCCCGACCACGAGGTTGCCGCGGCCATCTGCAAGGCGGCGTTGCGCCAGACCGGCGCAATCCTCGGCCGAGACAACGTGCGGGGCGTTGGTCGGATTTACGCTTACGACAACGGGCCGGGTCATACCATCGGGTTTGAGCCGAACACGTTCGTGGACGTAACGCCGGAGTGGGTCGCGGCGATGGAATGGCTGGGCCAGTTGATGGCTTTCGTGCGGCAGAAACCCTACGATCAGCAGTCGCCCGACAGCTCGCAGATCACGAAGGAGACGCTCGCGCGTTATCGCGGCATGGCCTGCGGCGTCAAATACGCCGAGGCGGTTTGGGCCGCCGGCAACTACCCGCGCGACATTCTGTGAGATGGTTTTGCGGAAAGTTCCAGCCAGCCGCGCGAACCGTTGAAGGAATTCCCATGGGACTCATGAACAGGCCGGCGATGAGGGCTATGGTCGTTTTTCCGATCGCGGTTGCGACGTTCGCGGCGGCCAAGACGCACAACGTGGACGATTACGGCGCGAAGGCGGACGGCAAAACCCTTTGCACCGCGGCAATCCAGAAGGCGATTGACGCCGCCGCGGCCGAGGGCGGCGGCACGGTCCGGTTTCCGACGGGCACGTTCCTGACCGGCGCGCTGCGGCTGAGGAGCGGCGTCACATTGCTGTTCGAACAGGGCGCGACGTTGCTCGGCAGCCGCGACCTGCGGGACTACTACGAGGGCGAGACAGTCTTCCGCAACCTGATCCACGGCGACGGCTTGCGTGACATCGCCATCCGCGGCAAGGGAACCATTGACGGCAACGGTGACGCGTTTCGCGACAAGTCAAAGAAACGCCCGAAGAACATCTACCTGGAAGGCTGCCGCAACGTGCTCATCGAAGGCGTGCGGCTGCGCCACGCCGGCTCGTGGATGCAGCACTACCGCTTCTGCCAGAAGCTGACCCTCCGCGACATCGAGGTGAACAATCATGTCGCGTTCAACAACGACGGGCTGGACCTGGACAGTTGCGACGAGGTGACCATCAGCGGCTGCCGCGTGGATTCCGACGACGACGCCATTGTCCTCAAGAGCCTCTCCGACCGCCCCTGCCGCAACGTGCGCATCGAGAACTGCGTCGTCAGCAGCCACTGCAACGCCCTGAAGATGGGCACGGAATCCGGCGGCGGCTTCGTGGACATCGCCATTGCCAACTGCAAGATCGCTTCGCCGAGACACTCGCAAAGGATCTACGGCGCGCAACGCGGCCTCGCCAGCGTGGCGCTGGAGATCGTGGACGGCGGCCGGTTGGAGAACGTCAGCGTGTCCGACGTGCACATGGACGGCGTGTCGGTGCCGATCTTCCTGCGGCTTGGCAATCGCGCGCGCCCGTATGGCAAGAATGTCAAACCTGGCGTGGGCACCTTCCGCAAGGTCGCCCTCAAGAACATCACCGCCACGCGCATGTCGGTCACCGGCTGCGCCATCGCCGGCCTGCCGGGCCATCCGATTGAGGACGTGTCCCTGGAAAACATCCGACTCAGCTTCGACGGCGGCGGCACGCGCGAGGAGGCGCGGCGGGAAATCCGCGAGCGGCCGGAGGCGTATCCGGAAAGCACGATGTTCGGCACCCTGCCCGCCTATGGTTTCTACTGCCGGCATGTCAGACGGTTGCGCTTCGCGAACGTGGAACTCCGCACCAACGCAGCCGAGCTGCGTCACGCGATGGTGTTCGACGACGCGGAGGACGTGACGGTGGACGGTCTGAACGCCGCATTCAGCCCCGGCGCGGCGGCGATGCTGCGGCTGTCCAACACCTCTAACGCCACGCTACGCAACTGCGTTTCGCCCTCGCCAGTGGACACGCTGCTTCAGCTCGACGGCGCCGCCACGCGCGGGATCACGCTTGAAGCCAGCGCGCGCCAACTCAAAGCCGTCCGCCAGCTTGTCGCCGCCTCGCCCGACGTTCCTGCTGACGCCTGTGTGGTGAAGGGACAGCCGCGTTAATTCCGCCAACCGGCCCGCCCGCCGGATTGCCTGGTGGGCGCGGCTCAGCGCGATTTAGAGGCCTTGTTTTTCTGTTGGTCGGGCGTGGGTTGCGCGGATGAAGAGACTGTGTTGGTGCCGTCGGCGGCGGGTTTCTGCGTTGCGGCTGCCGACGGCGCGCTGGCGGCGGTGGGGCTACCCGAGAGAACCTTTGCGGCTGTGCTGGCCGACGACCCGGACCGTCCCACGCGGGCGCGCCTGGTCGTGGTGGACCGGGATGGACAGATCCAGGG
>JAOACV010000604.1:255-2459 GCA_026417675.1 Verrucomicrobiia bacterium | reverse complement strand
CACATCGTCAACAACCAAGACACAGTGCGCATCGTTCGAGTTCCAGTTTTTCCAATTTGTTGTTCAAGACGGACTGCCAGTGTAGCGGTTCTGCCGGAAATGGGAAGTCAGTAGAGGTCATTGCTTCCGGCGGCAGAGCGCGTTCTCCAAACGCGCCGGGGCGACAATGCAAAAGTATCGCGTTCCAGGCTACGCGCATTTAGAGACGGCAAAGGTGGAGCGCGTTCTCCGAACGCGGTTGCGTCCGTCCTCTGCGCGATTCGCGTTCCTTCATGGTTCGGGCGAGATGGATTCCGCGCTGGACGCATTTTCGCTGGCCAGGGCGAGGCGGAGGGCGTTATAAGCACGCTGGTTCGGACGCCCACGAAAGCCCATGGGCCGTTACTCGAAATCAAAGGAGCTTCACGATCGCGCCTGCGGCAGCATCGCCGGTGGCGTCAACAGCCACCTGCGGGCGCACCAAGTGCCGCATCCGCTGTTTTTCTGCCGCGCGGCCGGCGCGCGCGTCTGGGACGCCGACGGCAACGAGTTTCTGGATTACACGCTGAGCCAGGGGCCGATGATTCTCGGCCACTCGCCGCCGGCGGTGGTGGACCGCGTCAGCGCCGCGATGCGGCAGGGGCAACTTTTCGCCGCCCAGCACGAGGCGGAGGTGACGCTGGCGGAGAAGCTCTGCGACAGCATCCCGTGCGCGGAGCTGGTGCGGCTGTCGTTGTCGGGCAGCGAGGCCAACCACGTCGCGTTGCGGCTGGCGCGCGCCGTCACGGGCCGGCCGCTGTTCCTGCGGTTCGAGGGCCACTATCACGGCTGGCTTGACGACTTGGCGGTCAGCGTCAGCCCGACGCCCGACCAGCACGGACCGCGTGAGAACCCCGCGCGCGTGGCGTGGAGCGCGGGCCAGCGGGCCAGCGCGCTGGAGGATTGCGTGGTGCTGCCGTGGAACGACCTCGACTTGGTGCGGCGGATGCTGGAGCGGCGCGCGGACGACATCGCGGCGATCATCACCGAGCCGGTGATGTGCAACCGCGGTTGTGTGCCGCCCGAACCGGGTTTCCTGGAGGGGCTGCGCAAGCTCTGCGACCAATACGGCGCGTTGCTGATCTTCGACGAGATCATCACCGGGTTCCGGCTCGCGCGCGGCGGCGCGCAGGAGTTTTACGGGGTCACGCCCGACTTGGCGACGGTCGGCAAGGCGATGGCCAATGGGTTCCCGATCAGCGCGCTGACAGGCCGCCGCAAGGCGATGGAGTTGTTGGCGCGCGGCATGGTGATGCACGGCGGCACCGGCAACGCCAACATCATGTCGGTGGCCGCCGCGCTGGCAACCTTGGAGGAGATCGAGAAGGGAGGGCGTGAGTTTTACCGACGGCTGTTCGCGCGCGGCCAGCATCTAATGGACGGCCTGCGCGCAGCGGCGAAATCGGCCGGGCTGAGCGTGTTGGTGCAAGGGCCGGGACCGATGTTTCACATGGGCTTCACTCCGTTACGGCGCGTGGTGGACTATCGCGGCACGCTGCGCTACGACCGGGCCAAATACAACCGCTTCTGCGCCGCAATGCTCGACCGCGGCGTCTGGCTCATCGGCCGCGGGTTCTGGTATGTGAGCGCCGCGCATACCGACCAGGACATCGAGCAAACGGTCGCCGCCGCCGCGGAAGCGTTAAAGAAGCTCTGAGCGCGATTATTTCTTCTTCGGCGCGGTTTCCTTGGGCTTTTCCTCGAAGAAGTAGTGGCGCGCGTAGTGGCTGGCGATCTTGGCGGTCTGCGCGATGTAGCCGAGTTCGTCGTCAATCTGGTCCCGCACCGGGACCGGCTGGAGGAAATCGAACTGGGCCAGTTGCGTGCCATCGGGCGCGCTGAAGGTCAACTGAATGCGCGCCTGGCCCATCGGCGGGATCGGCTGCATCTCGGCTTCCGGCCCGATGTAGATTTGGCCGCGGCCCTTCGGAGCGGGCACGACGCGCGGCACGCGACGGGCGGGAAACGGGCGTTGCGGCTCGATGAAGTGCAGGAACTTGACGTGGATGAGCAACCCGCGCTGGCCGAGCGTGAACCCCGGCTTCGCGCGCTCCAGTTCGCGCTCGGTGCGCCACCGGACGCGCGATTCCACCTCCAGCGGCAACACGGTGGGATCGTGCTCCACCGACACCCGCGCCTCGGCGAACTTCAGGGTCGCCCTGGGCGGCGGATAGACCGGTTTGTCC
>JAOACV010000604.1:0-245 GCA_026417675.1 Verrucomicrobiia bacterium | reverse complement strand
CCGTCAAACACATCATGCCGCACAGGCCCCAACTCAACATCACCTTGTTCATGGCCGAAACTACCATCACGCTCCCGTCGCGGCAAACCCGTCACTCCGGCGCCAGTTGCAGACGGTCCCACGAGAAGTTCGCGCGGTTCCACGTCGGGAAATAGGCCGAACCGAACGCGGTGGGCCGCAGCGCGGCGGCGTCCGCTCCCGGCCCGACGACTTTGTAGAGCCGGAACTGCGGGCCGGTATAGACG
>JAOACV010000603.1 GCA_026417675.1 Verrucomicrobiia bacterium | reverse complement strand
ATGCGCGCCCTCGCTGGTGTTGTAGGCCATGCCGCGATACGGCGCGTTGCTGCCCTGCGGCGGGTTGCGCCGCACCGCGCCGTTGTCGCTGGTCCAGACGACCAGCGTGTTCGGGTCGAGACCGTTGTCTTGGAGCGCCTTCAGGACTTCGCCCGCGGACCAGTCGAGTTCCTCAATGGCGTCGCCGTAGGGGCCGTTGGCGGACTTGCCGGCGAACTCGGGGTCGGGATACGGATCGCGCCGGCTGCCCGGTCCGGTCTCGGCGAAGTAGAGGAAGAAGGGCGCTTTACCGCCCTTGTGCGCGGCGATGAACTTCACCGCTTCGGCGGTGAGGCGTTTGGTAAGGTGCCGCGGATCGACGGGCGCCTCGATGACTTGCTCGTCGCGCATCAGCGGTAGGTCCGGCCAGAGCCGGCCCAGCACCTCGCGCGCGGTCATGTCCTCGCTGTAAGGGATGCCGAGGAAGTGGTCGAATCCCTGCCGCGTGGGCAGGAACTCCGGCTGGTCGCCGAGGTGCCATTTGCCGAGGCAAAGCGTGTCGTAGCCGGCCTTCTTCAACAACTCCGCCATCGTCTCCTCGGCGGGATTGAGGCCCTTCTTATCCACAGGCTTCAACACAACCTGGTTTTCGTAGCTCAGATGCAACCCGACACGGCGCGGGTAGCAGCCGGTCATCAACGCCGCGCGGCTGGGCGTGCAGACGCCGCTGGCGGAGTAGAAACTGGTGAAGCGCCGGCCCTCGCCAGCCATGCGGTCGAGGTGCGGCGTGCGATGCTTCGTGGCGGGGTAGAAACACGCGACGTCGCCGTTGCCGAGATTGTCGCAGAGGATGAAGACGATGTTGGGCCGGGCGGCCCCGGCGAGCGAACGGTCCTGTGCAAAAAGGAGGAGCAGGGCGGCTAGAACAACGAATCGCAGTTTCATGAGGCTCCAGATATTTGGCTTGATGGAATCACGAGACGGCGCACTCCGCAAGCCCTTCGACCCGCAAGGCTGCAGACGGCAAAGCGTCAAGAAGTCGTTGGTGCTTTCCGCGCTTGATTTCCTGGGCATGATGCGCAACACGTGCAGGAGCCAGCGGTGAACCGGATCAGCATCACTTTTCTCGTCGCAACGGCAGCCGTTTGCCCGCTGGCGGCCAGCGAGTATTTCGTGGCCAGAAACGGCAGCGATGCTGCCAACGGCCTTTCCGAGAAAACAGCCTTCGCCACTGTCGCCAGGGGCGTGTCGGCGCTCAAGGCGGGCGACACGCTCACAATCCTTCCGGGGACCTATTTCGAGTCGGTGTCGGCGCGGATTTCGGGGAAGCCGGACGCGCCGATCACCATCCGCGCGAAGCGGACCGGCGCGATGCCGTGGCGGCGTCGGCGGTCGCGGGATTTGAGTTCGCTCACAACCTTGTGCGTCACTACGCCGGCGCGGGCTTGCGGCTGGAGGCCGCGCGCGACGCGACGCTGACAGGCAACCTTTTCGACGTCGGCGGCGGTCCGAGAATCGTGTGCGATGCCGGCGGGCCGCCGCACCTCGCGGCGCACGTCGTCGGGCGAGCCGAACGGAAAGATCCTCTGCGCCGCGATCGTTGCGGCCAGCGCGATGTCGCGGCCGTATTGACGATAAGTGGCCTCGAAGTCCATGCACTCCGGCTGGACCGGATGCAGCACGTGGAAGCCCGCCTCGATCACGTCGCGCACGATGGCGTCAATCTTGCCGCAACAATGGAAGAAAAAACGCGCGTGCGGATGCTGACGGCGCACCGTGTCGAGCACACGCCGCCACGCGGGTTTGATGAAGCGCCGCCACAACTCCGGCTTGATCTGCATCCCGCTCTGCATCCCCGCGTCGTCGTAGAAACAAAGCACGTCCACGCCCGCCTGCGCCGTGGCCAGCGCCAACTGCGTCGTGTGCGCCTCGACCTTGCGAATGAGCGCTTCGGCGATCTCCGGATCGCTCAGAAGGTCCATCATGAACTGTTCCATGCCACGCAGCCACCACGACCATTCGTAAATGCTGCCCGCGTAGCCAAACACCGGATAACCCGCCTGGTGAAATCGGGCGACGGCTGACGTGTCCGAGCCAGTCTCAATCACCGGCGACGGATGCGCCTCGATCTCGCGCACCGTCTCCGCGCGGGCCAGCGGCGGATAGGCCTTGTCGAGCGACCCCTCCGTGCCGCCCGCCCAATGGCCGATGCCCCACTCGTCGAACGTCGTGCCCGGCTCAACATGCGCGTGCAGCGCCGAAGGGTCGCTTCCCCCGAAACGGCTGGCGAGCGAGAACAGCCGGTTGTCGGTGTCGAAGTAGGCGTTGTGGTCATCCGCGCCCGTCTCCTGGCGAAACTTTCGCAGGATCGGCTCGGTGAGACCGCAAATCGCGCCGACATCGAGCGTGAACGGAATCCATGCGGGCGAGCCGCCGTCGAGCAGCGAGCGGAGATTGTCCATCGGGCGCGGTTTCATGGTGG
>JAOACV010000602.1 GCA_026417675.1 Verrucomicrobiia bacterium | reverse complement strand
TTCGACGAGGGCGACCCGAAGGTGATCGGCACGATGCGGCGGTTTGCGGAGATCACCGACGAGGCGCGGGCGGCACTGGAGCAACGAGACCACGAACGGCTGGCCCGGCTGATTGACCTGAACTTCGACCTGCGGGCGGCGATCTACGACATCGCGCCAGAGAACCGCCGCATGGTGGACGTGGCGCGCGCGTGCGGCGCGTGCGCGCATTTCAGCGGCAGCGGCGGCGCCATTCTGGGCATCGCCCCGGACGAGGCGACGTTTGCGCGTTTGCAGAAAAGCTTGGGCGCCATCGGTTGCACGGTGGTCCGGCCGCGCGTGGCGTAGCGCGCGGCACGGGTCGTTTTCGAACTTGGGGGTCCGGCTCGACGGGTGGGAATGTCGGTCTGCCTAGGGTTGGCACCCGGACGCGCTCAATGCGCGTGACGCGCGGCCTTCGCATTGACTTGAGGCGGCGTTTCACGGATAGTCCGCGGCACTTCGACATCATGGACGGCACCCCCATCGGACTCGTTACGGCTTTCGTCCTCGGCCTGCTCGACAGCCTCTTTGGACACAGCCGGGCGCTGATCGCGGGCTATTTCCTGGACGCGCGGCGGCCCGCCAGTCACGCCTTCTGGCTGGCGCTGGTGCTCGTGGTGGCCCACACGTTCATGCTGGTGGGGCTGACGGCGGTGGCGTTGTTCGCGAAATCGCATGCGCCAACCGAGACTGTCGTGCGTTGGCTGGAACTGACGGCGGCAGTCCTCTTGGTGGCGCTGGGCTTGTGGATGCTGTGGAGGAACTGGCGCGTGCCGAGTGAGGAATGCTGCCATTTGCATCCGCACGACGGCCGGCGGCACGAGGAGGAAACCCGCGTGCAGTCGCTCCGTCAGGTCTGGGTGTTGGGCGTGTCGGGCGGGATGGTCCCGTGCGCCAGCGGGTGGGCGGTGCTGTTGCAGGCCACCGGAGAGCGGCGGCTGTTGGTCGCCGGCGGGCTGTTGCTGGCCTTCAGTGTGGGCTTGGGGCTTTCGGTGCTCGCGTTGAGCCTGGCGGCGCATCGCGCGGCAGGACATCTGGCGCGTAAACCGTGGGCTAGGCGGCTGCCGCTGGTCAGCGCGCTGCTGGTGCTGACCATGGGATTGATCTCGCTGGGGCAGGTTTTGGCGGAACATCATCATTGACACCGCCGGGCTGCTTCGATAGGTTTTGCGGCCTTTCACGAGGCAAAAACATCATGTATGCAGTAGTTGAAACTGGCGGAAAGCAATACCGCGTCGCGGCGGGCGACACGCTTCATGTGGAGATGCTGCCCGTTGAGAAGGGTCAGGAATACGCGTTCGAAAAGGTTCTGCTGGTCGCCGATGGCGACAAGCTCAGCGTAGGCCGGCCGACCGTTGCTGGCGCGAAGGTCGTTGCCGACGTGCTCGACCACGTGCGCGGCGAGAAAGTGATCGCCTTCAAGATGCGACGGCGCGAGGGCTATCATCGCACCATCGGTCATCGTCAGGAGCTAACGGTCGTCAAGATCAAGAACATCGTCGTCTGAACGCGGGAAAGGATTTTCATGGCACACAAGAAAGGTCAGGGCAGTTGTCGCAACGGGCGCGACA
This sequence comes from Verrucomicrobiia bacterium, assembly GCA_026417675.1. Lineage (GTDB taxonomy): Bacteria > Verrucomicrobiota > Verrucomicrobiia > CAIQCK01 > CAIQCK01 > JAOACV01. The sequence continues at coordinate 875 of JAOACV010000602.1, read as the reverse complement.
GCGTCAGCAAGCGGCTCGGCGTGAAGGTTTACGGCAGCCAGGTCGTCAGCGCGGGCGGGATCATCATCCGCCAGCGCGGCACCAAGTTCATCCCCGGCGAAAACGTCGGGGTGGGCCGCGACTGGACGCTCTACGCGCTCGTGGACGGCTTGGTGAAGTTCGACAAAGGCGGCAAGCGCGTCAGCGTCGAGCCGTTGCCGGCACCCGCGGCGGCCACGAGCTGACCGGTCAGGGTTTCACCGAAAGGCCGCCGCGCCAGCGCGGCGGCCTTTTTTGTTTATGTTTGTTGATCACGTCAAAATCTTCGCCAAGGGCGGCGACGGCGGCAACGGCTGCGTCAGTTTCCGGCGTGAGAAATACGTGGAGAAGGGCGGCCCCGACGGCGGCAACGGCGGCCACGGTGGCGACGTGATCCTAGAGGCCGACCCCGGCCGGAACAACCTCGTGGACCTCTACTACCAGCCCCGCCTCATCGCCGAGCGCGGCCAACACGGCCAGGGCAAACGCAAACAAGGCCGCAGCGGCCGGCCGCTCATCGTCAAGGTCCCCTGCGGCACCGTTGTCCGGCGGTTGCGGTTCACCCCGCTCGCCGGCTGCCGACTCATGGTCAAAGGCGAAGCCCACCTGCCGCCGACGCCGATCGAACGCAAAGGCCGCCCGCGCATCACCGGCGAAGAACTGGTCGAACCTGGCACTGATATTGTCGCCGACCTCGTCCAGCCCGGCCAGCGCGTCGTGCTCTGCCGCGGCGGTCGCGGCGGTCGCGGCAACTCCTCGTTCGCCACCTCCACCCATCAAGCGCCGCGCGAGTTCGAGCTGGCCGAAAAGGGCGAGGAGATCACCGGCTCGGGCACTGTCTCTTATACACATCTCCG
>JAOACV010000601.1 GCA_026417675.1 Verrucomicrobiia bacterium | reverse complement strand
GTCGTAGCTCGCTCCGCCATAGAACGGCACGACCGCGCCAATCTCGTCCATGACAGCCGACGCGGACTTATATTCCCAATCGGCGCCCAAAGCCCGCGCCACGCGCGTCAGTTGAGTCCACGCTGGAGCCGTCCCCGGAGGCTCCGCGATGACTTGGTTCGCCAGTTGGATGCGGCGTTCGGTGCTCGTGAAGGTGACCTGTTCCTCGCCATAGGCCGTCGTGGGCAGGATGACGTGGGCGAACTTGGCGGTCTCAGTCATGAACAAGTGTTGCACGACCACCAGTTCACACTGGCGCAGCACGTCGGCCACATTGCCAAAGAACGACGTGCTGACGGGGTCGTAGCGGCAGAGCCATGCCCCGCGCAGACGGGCGCGACCCTCTCCGGCAAACAATGACGCCGCGCTCACGCCAGGTTTCGCCGGCAGGTTCGTCTTCCAAACCTTCTCCACCTCGGCGCGGGCAGCTTCGCAAGCCACGGAACGATAGCCGGGCAGGCGGTCGGGCAACATGCCCATGTCACACACGCCTTGGAGATTGTTCTGTTCCGTGAGCGCGTAGATTCCCGCGCCTTCCCGGCCGATCTGGCCGGTGAGCAACGCGAGATTCACGATGGCCTGCACCGTCTCCGCGTCGCGCGCCTCAATGCCCGTCGAGTAGAGAATTGCGGCGGCCTTGGCTCGCGCATAAGCGAGCGCCGCCGCCTCAATAAGCTCTGGCGGCACACCGCACTCCTCCGCTGTCCGCAGCAAATCGTAGTCGCCAACCTTGGCCAGAAACGCCTCGTGATCTCGGCAGCGCCCCTTGATGAACGGCAGGTTCGCCAGGCCCCGGTCCACGATGACCTTCGCCATCGCGCCGTAAAGCAGCGTTTCCGTGCCGGGCCTCAGTTGGAGGAAGAGATCCGCGCTCTCGGCGACGCGATGGCGCCGCGGATCAATGACAATCAGTTTGGCGCCCGCGAGCTTCGCCCGGATGACTGCGCCGCCGATGGTCGGCAACTGGCGCGCGAGATCCACTCCGTCCACAACAATCACCTCGCTCCGAGCGAGTTCGCCGACCGAGTTGGTAGTGGCCGGCACGCCGATCATGTCCAGCAGGACATTGATCGAATTGTTGCAATAAACGCCCGTGCCATGGTCCACGTTGTTGGTGCCGATGACCGCGCGGGCCAGTTTCTGAAGCAGATAAGACTCCTCGTTCGAGCATCGCGGAGAGTTCAAGAACGCCAGCGCGTCAGGGCCATGCTCGTCGCGGATTTTCTTCAGGCGGGCGGCAATGAATGAGATCGCCTCGTCCCACGTGACCTCGCGGAATTCGCCGTTCTTCCTAAGCAACGGACTTTTCAGACGATCGGGTGATGTAGCGACCTCGTGGACATGCCATCCGCGCACGCAAATCCGGCCCTCGTTGGTCGGGTGCGACATGCTGGGATAAGCGCCCACGACAACAGAGTCGCCCACGGTCTCCATGTAGAGACCGCAACCAACCCCGCAGAATGTGCATGTCGTCAGCTTGTGCGCCATGTCAGTCCGTTGAACCTCCGCACCCCATCCCCGTGTCACGGCACATCCGGCGGCCAACGAACGTCAGAAGCGCGCCTCGCGTTGTCGGCGCAGGCAGCCGGGCCAACACCCGCTGCTTCGCCTCAACGGCAAGACCAGCTTCTTGATTGTGCGCAAATAGTGACATTGTTTCCGCGGCCTTCGTAAAACAAGGCCAACGGGCTTACTTTGTGAAACTTTTCACAAACTTGCCAGCAAAAAATTTGTGCTTTCCCACGACCGGGAGGAGCGAAGACCAATCGGGAAACGGTTTCATGCCACCTTGACCCATGTGCGCTCACGGGCGGCGCGATAGGCGGCTTCCATGACAGCGACACGGGCGGCGGCTTCGCGCGGCGGCACTAGCGGCATTTTTTGGCCGGCTAGAGCATCGAGGAACTGGATGATGGGGGCGGATTGCAGTTCGGGCAGCGCGCGCCAGGGCCGGGTGCCGTCAGCGCCCTCCACCTTCCTGCTTTTGTAGAAAAGCTGTCCGCGGTAGATCAGCGCGTGGCCTTCAGTGCCGGTGATCTGCAAGCGCACGAGGTCTTCGAGATCAATCCAGCCGCCCGCGACGGTGCCGATGACTCCGTTCTTGAACCGCAGGAGCGCTTCGCCGCATTCGTCGCAGCCGGGGTAGCGATAGGTGATAGAGCGCACCTCGGCGGTGACCGACTCGACGTCGCCGAAGAACCACATCAACAGGTCGAGGGGGTGCGTGCCGATGTCGCCGAAGCCGCCGAACCCGGCCTGTTTCGGGTCCACCATCCAACGGGCCTCCTTGTCGAAGATGCCGTCGAGCACAACGCTCTGGGCGAACGACGCACGGGCACGGCTGATCTGGCCCAGGTGGCCTGCGGCTATCTCTTGCTTTAGAAAAATGTGGGCTGGCAGCGTGCGCATGAAGTAGCCGCATGTGTAGAGC
>JAOACV010000600.1 GCA_026417675.1 Verrucomicrobiia bacterium | reverse complement strand
CTTCTCCTGCTCGTAGCCCGGCGGCAGCCAGATCAGATAGCTGACGTTGCTCCCGATCACGGCGCTGTGAAACGTCTTGAACAACGTGCCGTTGGGCGCGGCCTGGGTGGAGTCCACCCACTCGGCTTTCGGCATGGGCCGCTTGCCTTTGGATCGGGGCAGCGCCGTGGCTGGCTCAGCGCCGGAGGCAACGAATGCCAAAAACAAAGCGCATAATGTCGTAGAGGCAAATAATCGTTTCATGTTATTGCTTTCTTATCGTGTCTGTTTCGGGTGTTTCGAGAAGAACTCCCACAATGTCTGGCTGGCCGAAAGCCCGTGTTGCGCGGTTGGCCAGGTGTGGCCGCACTTGTCCACCACGATCAACTCCACCTCGGTGCCGCCTTTCCCTCCGGTGTAAAGCGTGCGTGTGACGCCGTGCGCGTCGTCGCGCATCTCCTTGCCCGCCGGAGCGCAGCCGTTGGCCTTCACGAAAAACTGGACGCAATCGGGCGCGGACTTGAAGAGGTTCTTCGGCGTCTGAGCGCCTTCGAACTTCACCGATCGGTCAAGCTTGCCGCAGATGTGCATGACCGAAACAGGCGCCGCAGGTTTTGGAATCTCGCAGGGCACCGGCTTGCCATCGAGCGACTTGATCCCCAACGACCCGTTGACAATCCCGACCGCCGCGATGCGGTCGGAGAGTTCCACGGCGAGCCGATAGCTCATGTAAGCCCCCGCCGAATGGCCGCAGGCGAAAATCCGGTTCGGATCGGCGCGATACGATTGGACCAACAAATCAATGAGCGCCCGCACAAACGCGACATCGTCCACGTCATCCGCCAACACACCCTCCCCGCCGGGTAGCTTGCCGAAGAGCGCGTTCCAGAGTCCTTTGCCGATAATGGCGTCGGGGTAAACGGCGATGAAACTGTGTTTGTCGGCCAGCGCGTTGAAGCCCGTCATCGCCGCCATGCCCCGTCCGGTTCCGCCGGAACCGTGAAACGCCATCACCACCGGGCGCAGCCGCCCGTCATCGTGCGATGCTGGCAAATGAACCGCACACGTGCGCGTTTGCGCGCCCACCGGCACAGTGATGTGTGAATCGCCGGGGCCGGGTGCTGGCGCTGTTGGCGATTTCCCATTCCGAACTTCGATCTTGCGAGCCGTGCGGGTCTCGCCGCTCTTGACATAATCCACGACCACCATGTCGCCGGGCTTGATGTCTGCAAGCTCACACGGTTTGCCACCCTGCGTGATCTTGGTGCTGTCGGTGACCGTGAACATCATCTCACGCGCGGCCATCACCGTCAGTTGCCGGGCATTGGCGTCCACCCTTCTCACCGTGCCGGTCTTGGTCTGTTGGGTTTCCTTCACGTCCTGCGTGGCGCCGGCGGGCGCGGCATCGGCCGCCGGTTGTGGCTCGCCGCGCAGCCACGCTCGCACCGCGGGATACTGCGATTCGGGGAACGCATGGCCCACGCCCTTCATCTCATGCAGCGTCGCCTTCGCGCCCGCCGCGACGGCTGCCGCGTAGATTTCCTTCGCCCGCTTCCCGGACTGCTCGCTGCCGTAGAGCATGAGGAACGGTTTGCCCTTGAGCAGTTCATAGTGCTGCAATCGTCCGCCGCCTTCGCCAAAGAAGAACGCCGTGAACCGCCGCGCGATTTCGCCGTCGGACTGGTCAATCAGCCCGGCGGTGGCGTGCGCGCCGTTGGAGAAACCGCCAAGGACGCGATGCGCCGGGTCAATGTTCGGCACTGTTTCTTCTAACTTCGCCAGCATGACTTTGTGGAATGACCACATGTAACGGCAATCGTCCGCTTGAAGAACCAAGCGAGCGGTCTTGTTGGTGGGCGTCGGCGGGTCGAGCTTCTTTTTGAACAGGGGCATATCCACGCAGATGAAATCCTTCTCTTCCGTCAGTTTTCGCGCCACGGTCGGGTTCTGGCCGCGACTGCCGCCGCCGCCGCTGAGGAAAATCAGCAGCGGGTGCTTGCGCTGTGGATCGTAATTGCGCGGCAGGAACACCGTCATCATTGGCGGAATGTTTTTCGGGTCGAGCCGTTCCGCGAACGTCGCGGGCATCTCCGGAAAGCGGAAGGTAAGGGTTTGCCCCGGCGCCAGTCGCGGCGCGGCGTCATCGGCGCGCAAAGAAATGGCGCATAGGAGAAGAAGTGTAAGATATGGTTTCATGTGTTGGTGTTTCCCGTTCTCAGAAGAAAAGACACGGTTGCGTCCTCATTTCAAACGCGTCTCGATCACGTAAGCCTTGATGTCATTCTTCATCGCCACCGAATCGCCGCAAGCCCGCGCCCAGTTGCTCGCGAAGATGACGCGCCGGCCGTCGCGCGAAGGCACGGCGTGCGGCTCGGCGCGGTAGAGGCCGCGCGCGTCGCTGTGGGTGCGGCCCAGCCGCTCGACAGCGCCGCTGCCGTCCAGTTTTACGGCGACGATCTCGTCGCTGAACCGCTTTCCGTCGGCCGGGTAGTAGCTCACGT
>JAOACV010000005.1 GCA_026417675.1 Verrucomicrobiia bacterium | reverse complement strand
AGGCGTTGTCATGCGCCCGGAGAAGGCACGGCCCGGCCCCGAGGTTCCGCTGACCACGATTGACAAGCTGGTGGGCGAACTTGGTCTCGAGCGTGTGGATTTCATCAAGATGGACATCGAAGGCTGCGAGGGGCGGGCGTTGCGGGGGATGCTCGGTCTCCTCCGCCGCCATCGGCCGGTGATCCTGAGCGAGTTCGGGCCGCAGATGTTGATGGCGATGTCGGACATAACGCCGGAAGCCTATCTGCAACAACTGCGGTCGCCGGGCTACGACCTGTTCATCGTTGAGAAGGATTCGCCAGGGACTTTCACTCGTGCGAGCGATGGGGAAATCCTCGCCCGTTTCAAGGCCGACGGCGCGATGACCCATCTCGATCTGTTGGCGCTGCCTCAAGACCGGCGCGCGGACTGACAGAGGCTCCGACTCGTGCCCCCTAATGATCACTCGCCGACAGTTCATGAAAACGGCCGCAGGCGCAGCGTGGCTCGCCCGTTGTCCTGACGCCGGGGCGGCGCGGCCCAAGCCGCCGTTTCGCGTGCTCTACAGCAACGACACCACCAACACCGTCTCCTGCGTCAGCCCGTGGCACAAGAAGGGCGAGCCGTTCCGCGCGGCCCATCTGGAGGCGACCGTGGACGAGGTTGCTGGCACGGGCGTGGAGGCGCATTTGGTGCAGCCGGGGTTGGGCTGGATTCCGTGGTGGAAGAGCCGGGTCTATCCGGCGCAGGAGCATTACCGCTGGTTCCAGGAGCGGACGGGCCTCGAACCGGACTCCTACGGCAAATACATGCTCGCCGGCGGCGATGTGGTGAAGGTATTCATTGAGCGTTGCCGCCGGCGCGGACAGGCGCCGTTCATCTCGCTGCGGATGAACGACGCGCATCACTTGGAGAACGCCGGCGAGAAGAACCGCAGCGCGGTCTGGGCGACGAAGTTCTACGTCGAGCATCCGGAGTATCGCATCGGGCCGGACCCGCAGCGGCCGGAGCAGCATGTGCTCAACTGGGCCATCCCGGAGGTGCGCGCGCACAAGTTCGCGCTCATCCGAGAGCTGTGCGAGAACTACGACCTCGACGGCTTCGAGATGGACTTCATGCGGTTCTACAGCCTTTTCCAGCTTGACCGGACCACCAGCGCGCAACGGCGCGGCGTCATGACGGAGTTCACGCGGCAGGTGCGCGCGTTGCTCGACCGCACATCGCGCGGCGGCCGTCGGCGCTGGCTGTGCGCGCGCGTGCCGTGTTACGTCGAGGCGCTGGATCCGCTGGGGTTGGACCTGCCGGCGATGGTCGAGGCGGGGTTGGACATGGTGAACGTGTCGGCGAGCTACTTCACCGTGCAACAAACCGACCTGGCAGCCATCCGGCGCAGCGTGCCGCAGGCGGCGGTTTATCTGGAGATGTGCCACTCGATTTGGAACGGCAAGAAGCCGCCCGGCAGGGGCTACGACACCTTTCCCTTCCGGCGAACGACGCCGGAGCAATACTTCACCGCCGCGCACTTGGCCTATGCGCGCGGCGCCGGCGGCGTCAGTGCCTTCAACTTTGCCTATTACCGCGAGCATGGCGGGCCGGGACGCGGGCCGTTTGCGGAGCCGCCGTTCCACATCTTCAAGCGCCTGGGCGACCGCCAGTGGCTGGCGGAGCAGTCGCAACATTGGTTTCTCGCGCCAGGCTGGGTCTGTCCGTTCGCAAGACAGCGGTCGCTGTTGCCGCGAAAGCTCGCGGCGGGCCAGACCGCGGCGTTCACGCTCGACTTGGCGCCGCCGACGGGCGGCTGGCAGCGCGACGGACGGTTGCGCATCCAGGGCGAATCATCGCTTGGGGAGGGCCGTTGGACGGCGCGGCTCAACAACCAAGCGTTGACGCCGAGCGACGACGTGTCGGAGCCGTATCCCAATCCCTATCCGCCGATGCTCGGCCAGCCGGAGGCGATGCGCGCGTGGAGCGTGCCTGCGGGAATCTTGCGCGACGGCCCGAACACTCTGGAGTTCATGTTGAGGGATGGCCGCCCCGTAACGCTCGCCTTCCTCGACCTCGCTATGCCCGCAGTTGTGCCGGGTTGAAACCGCTGCTCTTGGGGCAGCGGTCGTAACTCGCCGATCATCCAGAAGAGCGCGGATGGTCCTGCTGTCGGCGCTGACGGCCGCTCACACGGTCCGGCGGAAATGCTTTTTCACCAACAGCAGATACGCGAAAAACGGCACCGCGCCCAGAAGCATCCACCAGACGACCGAGCGGTCGCGAACAAAACGGAGCCTCTCCATCACGGCCATCTGGTCCGGCGGAAATCCCATCTGCCGATACATCTCGATCAACTCCACCCGTGCGAACGTCAACGCCGCCGAAACCATCAGCGCCGCGAACAGCCCGACCGTCACCCACCAAGCCGCCGGTTCCAGCCGGTAGGTGGCCCACGCCGTCCAAATCATCAGCGACATGATCACCAGACACAACGCCGTCGCCGGCGCGCCCGAGATCAGCGTGCCGAAGAACGGCATCACGCTGTTGTAGGCCAGCGGCAGCGTCAGCATCGAGAACGCCCCAAACGCCAGCACCACGCTCACCGCCAGCACCGGTAATGGACACGCGTCCGTCCACCGCGTCACCGGGTCGCGCGCCTCGCACGTCGCCTTCACATGCCGGCTGCGATAGAACAGCACCAGCGCGCCGGGCAACAGCAGATAGATGACCAGCGAGACTCCCAACACGACGATCGTCACCACCGGCCGAAGCGGCTCTGGAATGCTTTGCCCTTGCGGCGTCGGCGAGGCCAGAATCTCCGGCAGAAACATGATCAGAAACGCCGTGCCAATGGCGCCGCAGATCAGCCACAGCCACGCCCACACCAGCAACAGCGCGCGCGCCCAGCGCCGGCAGAGCGTCGAACCGATCCCCAGCCAGATGAACGCGACCGCCAGGCCCGCATACATCAATAGCGCCGGCACGATCATGCGGAAGTTCGCCGCTTGGGCCGCGTGTCGGGCCGCGACCACATGGCCGAAGAGCATCATCGGCACCAACAGCGCGCAGAGGCAGCCGAGCAGGATCACGAAAATGCCAAAGACAATTAGTCCGACGCGGCGGTCCTTGAAGTCAGCGGCGGACGGACTAAGCGTTGGCGTCGTCATAAGCGGTTCTCCTTTCACGCGAACATCTGCCGGTCGAGGGAACGATACTGGATGGCTTCGCTGACGTGGTGGGATTGGATGCGCTCGCTGTGGTCGAGGTCGGCGATGGTGCGGGCCACTTTCAGGATGCGGTCGTAGGCGCGGGCGCTGAAGTTGAGCTGGGTCATCGCCATCCGCAGCAGTTCGTGGCAGGTTTCGTCGAGTTTGCAGAATTGCTTGAGGTCGCGCGGCCCCATGCGGGCGTTGCAATAGACTTTCTTGCGCCCGGCGAACCGGCGCGTCTGCACCTCGCGAGCGGCGACGACGCGTTCGCGGATGCGCTCGCTCGGCTCGCCGGTGGCGTCGCCGACCATCGCCTGGTAGGGGACGTTGGGCACCTCAACATGCAGGTCTATCCGGTCCAGCAACGGTCCGGAGACGCGCGAACGGTAACGCTGGATGGCGTTGAGGCCGCAGCGGCATTCGCGTTTCGGGTCGCCGTAGTAGCCGCACGGGCAGGGGTTCATCGCCGCCACGAGCATGAACTCGGCCGGAAAGGTCATCGAGCCGGCGGCGCGCGAGATGGTGACGCGGCCCTCCTCGAGCGGCTGGCGCAGCACCTCCAGCCCGTGCTGGCCGAACTCCGGCAGCTCGTCCAGGAACAGCACCCCCCGGTGCGCCAGGCTCACTTCTCCAGGCCGCGGCATCCCCATCCCGCCGCCCACGAGCGCCGCATCCGAGATCGTGTGGTGCGGGGCGCGGAACGGCCGCGTGGCCACCAAGCCCTGTCCGGGGCAGAGCAGGCCCATGATGCTGTGAATCTTGGTGGTCTCCAGCGCCTCTTCCAGCGACAAGGGCGGCAGGATGGTCGCCAGCCGCTTGGCCAGCATGCTCTTGCCCGTGCCGGGCGGGCCGAGCATGAGGATGTTGTGGCCGCCGGCGACGGCGACCTCCAGCGCGCGCTTGACGCTCTCCTGGCCTTTCACGTCGGCGAAGTCCACGTCGTAGCTGGCGTGTTCGCGGAAGAGCGCCTCCAGGTCCACCGTGTGCGGCGCGATCTCTTTCTTGCCGGCGAGAAACTCGGCGGTCTCGCGCAGATTGCGCACAGGAAAGACCTGCAGGCCGCGCACGACGGCGGCCTCGGCGGCGTTGTCGGCGGGGACGATGAGGCCGCGCAGTTTCAGCGCGCGGGCCGCCAGCGCGATGGGCAGCACGCCCTTGACAGGGCGCACGCCGCCGTCGAGGGCGAGTTCGCCGACCATCGCGTAGTGCTTCAGCGCGTCGCCGTGCAGTTCGTCCAGCCCGATCTGGCCGTCGCCGAAGAGGATGCCCACCGCGATGGGCAGATCGAAGCTGGGGCCTTCCTTGGGCAGGTCGGCGGGGGCGAGGTTGATGGTGACGGCGCCTTTGTGGTAGCGGCAGCCGCTGTTCTGGATGGCGGTGTAGACGCGCTCGCGGCTCTCGCGCACGGCGGCGTCGGGCAGGCCGACGATGATGGTGCGAATCTCGCCGTGACCGGGGCAATTGACCTCGATCTCGACCGGCACAGCGTCAATGCCATAAACGGCGACCGAGCGGATTTTTGCGAGCATGATCCCGGCGCATTAAGGCCGGACGCCGCCGCGGAGTCAAACGGAATGTTGACGCGGCGAAACAGCGAAGGGCTTGATGGCGCTGGCCCACCCAAAGCGGCGGTTTGCACATGCGGCGCCTTGCATCTCATTTGGTGGAGCGCGGTCTCCGAACGCGCTGAACTTGCAGCGGCTACAGCAACTTGTCGGAGTTGGCCGCGAAAAGTTCCATAAGTCGCGTGTTTCCTGGGGATGCACTTTATCTGATCGAAACGCCGACTTTAACATGAAGGACATTGCCGGCTAGGCCTTCGCGGGTTTTAAGATCGTTCCTGAAGATCATATGCAGGCATCTGGCCAAGGCCCCGAAGTTCGTGGACGCTTCAAGTGCGGGGCGCCACCGCCGCCAAGGTCAAAACGGCGGCCCGTTCCACTCGCGGCGAACCGGGAGGACGTTGATGGCCGGCCGTGGCGGCTGGGAAAAGCGGGCGGCCAGCAAACGCTTGATTCGCCCGGAGCGGGCCGGTATCGTTGGCAAATCGGCGCGGGCCAGCAAGCTCGTGTCCCTGTGCGAAGACGGAAAGGACGTATGCTGAAAAGACGGATTGCGATTGGAATAGCGGTCACGGCGCTGAGCGTGAACTTGGTGATCGGCCTGTGGGCCTTTCAACAGGCGCGCGGCGCCTCAGACAACAAGGACGACGCCTACGCGCAGGCGGCGTTGATCACCTACGTGATGGAACTGATCCGCCAGGATTACGTGGACGGTCAGAATCTGACCTACCAAGACCTCAGCTACGGCGCGCTCAAGGGGATGCTCGGCTCGCTCGACCCGCACAGCCAGTTCATGAACCACGAGAGTTTCCGTGACATGAAGAGCGAGACCGACGGCCAGTTCGGCGGCTTGGGCATCCAGATCGGCGTCAAGGACGGCATGCTGACGGTCATCGCGCCGATCGAAGATACGCCGGCGTCGCGCGCCGGGCTGTTGCCGGGCGACAAGATCGTCAAGATCGAGGGCAAGTCCACCGCGAAGATGTCCACGCAGGACGCCGTGCACAAGCTGCGCGGCGAGCCGGGCACCAAGGTCACCATCACCATCCTGCGGCCCAAGTCGGGCGAAACGAAGGATTACACGCTGACCCGCGCGATCATCCCGGTGGAGAGCGTCAAGGACATCAACCGCCGCACGGTGAAACCCGCGGACAGTTTTCCGTTCGTCGCCGACAAGATCGGCTACGTGCGGCTGACGCAGTTTACCGAGCCGACGGCGGAGGAACTGGAGACCGCGCTGCGCCGGATGGAGAGCAAGGGCATGGAAGGGTTGATCCTCGACCTGCGCAACAANCCCGGCGGCCTGCTGGTCAGCGCGCGCGACGTGGCCAGCAAGTTTTTGCCCAAGGGCCAACTGATCGTCTATACCGAGGGCCGGCAGAAGGCGCAGCGGCAGGAATATTACGCCACCGGCAAGGACAAGCATCCCGACTACCCGATGGTCGTCCTGGTCAACGGCGGCAGCGCCAGCGCCAGCGAGATCGTCGCCGGCGCCCTGCAGGACCTCAAGCGCGCCGTCATCGTCGGCGAGCAAACCTTCGGCAAAGGCAGCGTGCAAAGCGTCATCGAACTGCCCGACAAGTCCGCCGTGCGGCTGACCACGGCCAAATACTACACGCCCAGCAAGCGCGTCATTCACGAGAAAGGCATCACGCCGGACATCGTGGTGCCCATGTCCGACGAGGATATGCGGAAACTGGCCGATCAACTCAGCCGGCCCCCCGGCGCCGAAGCCGAGAAAGGCGAACCCCCGGTTCAGGACGTGCAACTGGAGCGCGCGCTCGACGTGCTCAAGGGCATCCGGATTTTCGCCCAGCAAACCAAGCCGGCTCCCAAGTCCGCCGGCGCGACCCCGCGCAAGGTCGCCAGCGGCAAGTAACGCGGGGGATCGCGGCGCGGCCCGCAGTCAACGGATGCGATGAACGCCGAAAAAGCAGTCAGAACCGCGCGCGTTCCCGCCGCTGAAACAAGGAGCGGCGCTTTCTAAGCGCCGCCGCAGGCGGTGGCAAACGCCCCTCCCTGCATGGAGCACCGCGGAAATCCCCCATGAAAGACCGCCGGCTCGAACAGCAAGTCGAGGCTCTGGACGATTTTCTCGACCGCTGGCAACGGTTTGGAGACTACCTGCGGCGCGGTTTCCAACGCCAGCCGGCCGCGCCCGGCGAAGAGCACGAGTTTCTGACCGTGAAGGGGGAGCTGGCGCAGGATTACGAAGTGCTCATGGCCGGCTTCTCCGGCGAGCGCGACCCGCAGGACAAGACGCTGGCGGTGCTCGCGGAGGCGGCCTCGTTGCAGCGGCTGGGCGAGATGAGCGACGCGGAGATGCGCGCGGTGGAGGCGGCGTGGCACCACAGTTACATCGAATTGCAGGGGCTGCTCGGCAGGCTCAAGGCGCGGAAACTTCAACTTGCTTCCGTCAGCGCCCTTGGCTATTACATCGGCCAAGTCCTGCGCAGCCCCGTGTTCATCTTGCTGCTGATGGGAATCGTGATCGCCGCGGCCGTGTGGCTGTGGAACTTCACGCAACCCAGCTCGGACAACCTGATCGAGCCGCGCGGACCACGCCCAATACCGTCGGAGACAACGCCGAGACCATGAGTGCCAGCGACAAACCCAACCTGACCAAACGCGAAATCGCCTCGCGCATCAGCGACGCCATTGACAGGCAGGCGCAGGAGGTGGCCGTCGTCGTGCAGAAGACCCTCGACACCATCGTGGATGCGCTGGCCCAGGGCCGCAATGTCGAGCTGCGCAACTTCGGCGTCTTCGAGGTGCGCTTCCGCAAGGCGCGCATCGGCCGCAACCCCAACCACCCGACGCAGACCGTGCACATCCCGCCGCGCGCGGTGGTCAAATTCAAGCCCGGCAAGATCATGAGCGAGCGCGTCGAGAAACTGGCGAAGCCGGCGGCGTGATGTGCGGCCCGTGATTCGTATCTCGTAATTCGTCGAACCCCGAGCTGCCGCCCCGTCACGCATTACGCATTACGAAGCGCGAGTCTCCCTCACCATGGCCTTCCAATCACTCCCCGGCTTCAGGGATTTCTACCCCGGCGATTGCGCCGTCCGCAACCACATCTTCGCCCGCTGGCGCGAGACGGCGGTTCGATACGGTTTCCGCGAATACGACGGCCCGCCGCTGGAGCCGCTCGAACTCTACACCGTCAAGAGCGGCGAGGAGATCGTCGGCCAGCTTTACAACTTCGAGGACAAAGGCGGCCGCGCCGTCGCGTTGCGGCCCGAACTGACGCCCACGCTGGCCCGCATGGTGGGCGCGCGCGAACGCGACTACAAGAAGCCGATCAAGTGGTTTGCCATCCCGCAGCTCTTCCGCTACGAGCGCCAGCAACGCGGCCGCCTGCGCGAGCACTTCCAATTCAACGCCGACATCATCGGCGAGAAGGACGTGGGCGCCGACGTCGAATTGGTCGCCTTGCTCATTGACACCCTGCGCGGCTTCGGCCTGACGCGCGAGGATTTCGTCGTCCGCGTCAGCGACCGCCGCGTCTGGAGCGGTTTGCTGCGCGAGCTGGGCGTCGGCGATGAGCGACACGCCGCCGTCTTTGCCATCGTGGACAAGATCGAGCGCGAGGAAGAAGCCGTCACGCAGAAGAAATTCGGCGCGCTCGGCGTCTCCAGCGCCGCCGCGACCGCGATCCTGCGGTTCGCCGGCACCGGTCAGTTTGAGAAGGCCGCGCCGGCGGAGATGGAAACGCTGGAGCGGTTCCTGGCGTTGATGGGTCACAAGGGACTCGACGACTTCGTGCGGTTCGATCCGAAGATCGTGCGCGGCCTGGCCTACTACACCGGCATCGTCTTCGAGGCGTTCGACCGCAAAGGCAAGCTGCGCGCCATCGCCGGCGGCGGCCGTTACGACAACCTGCTGAAACTGGTCAGCGGCGTGGATCTGCCCGCGCTCGGCTTCGGCATGGGCGACGTGGTGCTCGGCGAGTTGCTGAAGGAACGCAATCTCCTGCCCCAGGACGGCCCCCGGCTTGACGCCTATGTCGTCATTGCGAAGGAGGCATTGCGCCCGCAGGCCCTCAAACTCGTCCACGATTTGCGCGACGCCGGCGTCGCCTGCGACTACGCGCTGACCGCCGGCAAGGTCGGCAAACAGTTCGAATTGGCCGCGGCCTTCGGCGCGCGCCACGCCGTCGTCGTCGGCGACGAATGGGCGCAGGGCCTTGCGACGGTCAAATGCCTTGCCACGCGCGAAGAAACGAAAGTGGAAATCGCGCGCCTGGCGGCGCGGTTAAGACCCGGTTCCTAGTCGCAGACAGGCCCGCGCGCGCCACGGCCGCGATCCGCAAGAAAGCGGAGTATTGCAGGCGCCTCGTCCGAGACAGCGATTCAGTTGGTTGAAGGACCGCTGTGTCTCGGCCGCATCTGCCAACAAACGCGACCAAACCGTCGCGTTGGACATGTCCAGGAAGCGTCATGGAGGACGTAGCAGGCGACAACAAACAGGCGGCCCCGTCCGGCTTTGATTACTGGCGGCGGCGGCTCGGCCTGTTCCTGGGGCCGGCGGCCTTGGTGTTGGTTTATTGCCTGCCCATGCCGGGCGTGAGCGTGGAGGCGCACAAGCTGGCCGCGATCATGGCGCTCACGTTGACCTACTGGTTCTGTGAGGCGATTCCCTTGGCGGCGACGGCGTTGTTGGGGCCGGCGTTGTGCATCGTGCTGGGTGTGGCGGATGAGGGCAAGGTGCTCGCGCCGTTTGCCAGCCCGGTGACGTTTCTGTTCATCGGCAGTTTTATGCTGGCCAAGGCGATGGAGGTGCACGGGCTGGACCGGCGCGTCGCGCTCAACGTGCTGAGTCTGCCGCTGGTGGCGCGCTCGCCGGTGATTCTGGTGGCCGCGATGGGCGTGATGACCGCCGTTCTCTCGATGTGGATGAGCAACTCGGCCACCACGGCGATGATGACGCCGATCGCGCTGGGCGTGCTCCGGGCCAACCCGCACTTCTCCAGTTCCGACCGCGCCAAGGCCGACCTGTTGTTGATGATCGCGTTCGCGGCATCCGTCGGCGGCCTGGCGACGCCGGTGGGCACGCCGACCAATCTGGTGGCCATCGGGTTCGTCCATCAGCTTGTCGGCGTCAAGATCACGTTCTTGCAGTGGATGCAACTGGCGCTGCCATTGACGGCGGCGTTGATGCTGTTCCTGGTCTGGCAGATGCGGCCGCCGGCGGGCGCGCGGTTCGAGAACCATCGCGCGTTGACGGAGGATTTCCGCCGCCAACGCCGCGCGCTGGGTCCGCATCGTTGGGGCGAATGGAACACCGAAATCGCCTTCGTCTGCGCGGTGGTGTTGTGGACCTATCCGGGGCTGATCGAGCTGGTCTTCGGCGAGAAACGGTTCGGCGCGGCCTCCATCGCGGCGCGTTTCCCCGAAGCCACCGTCGCGCTGGTGGCGGCGCTGTTGTTGTTCGTGCTGCCGACGAAGCTGCGGCCGTTGGAGTTCACGATGTCGTGGCACGACGCGGCGCGGATTGACTGGGGCACGATCCTGCTCTTCGGCGGCGGGCTGGCGCTCGGCAAACAGATTCTCGACACGGGCCTCGCGAAGGCGTTTGGGGAAATGGTCAACGGGCTGCTCGGCTCGCCGGGGCTTTGGACGATCATGGTGGTGGCCATCGTCTTCGCCTTGGTGCTCACCGAGACCACCTCCAACGTCGCCGCCGCCAATGTGATGGTGCCGATGATGATCGGCGTGGCGCAGGTGGCCGGCGTGAACCCCGTGCCGGTGACCGTCGCCACCTGTCTGGCGTGCAGCTTCGCTTTCATGCTGCCGGTGGCCACGCCGCCCAACGCGATCGTTTATGGAACCGGCCTGGTGCCGATGTGGCGGATGGTCCGCCAGGGCGTGGCGCTGGACATCGCCGGCGCCATCGCCGTGCTGCTGGTCATGTGGCTGATTGCGCCCGCGCTCGGCTGGAAGTGACCGCGCGTCAACCCGCCGAACCGCGCACGCTCAACTGACAAAGCGTGCGGGGCGGCAGGTCGAAGTTGATTCGCGCCCGCGGGCCTTTCATGACGAACGTTCCGCTCGCCAGCGTCCGGCCCGTCTGCGGGGCGACCAGGTCGAACCGATACTCCCCGCGCCGCAACAGATACAACTCCGCCGACATCGCGCGGGCGGTCTTGCCAAAGTGGAACAACTCCGCGGCGAAGTGGTCGGGACGACTGGCGGTCACGAGCGCGGCCAGTTCGCGCGGGGGCGTCAGCCAGCGCACGGCGTTGAGCGGGAAGTAGAGCGCGTCGCCCGGATCGCCCGTGGCGGCGGAGTAGAGCAACTCGATGTTCGGTTTGCGGATGGACGGAATGGCCTTCTCGAACATCCCGTTCTCGCCGAACAGCGTGGGAAACCTCAACACGCGGTCGGTGTAGCGCACCTCGCTGGTGTAACCCTCGAAGTTGACCGCCAGCGCGTCGGCGGTTTCTTGCAGCGCCTTCGCGAGTTGGGCGCGCGTCTTCGGATTCGGCGCGCCTGCCAAGGGGCCTCCCTCCGCGCCCAGCAGCGCGTCAAACTCCGGGCTGTCGGTCAGGAATTTGTGTTTCGCCAGCACGCTGGAGAGGTTGATGCGGGCGGCGCACCACGCGTCATCGCCGGGCGCGGATGAGGATCGCAGTTGGCCGCGCTGATGTTTCAGCCGCAACGCCGCCATGGATCGGATGGGCGCAAGATAGTTGGTATTTCCCGTCATGTGCCACGTCAGCAGCAGCGTGTGCGTCATCAGGCTCAGCGCGCTTGGGAACTGGTAGAGCGTGTGCTCGCCGTGGTTCTGCGGGTCCCACCAGTCCGGGCCGAGGCCGCCGACCCGGCCGTCCGGCCAATGAATCGCCGAGGGAAGCACGCCCGCCGGTTTGCCGCGCTCGGCGCGCGCCGCCGCGTCCACCCACGTGTCCATCCACGCGCTGAAGAGGCGCGTCAGCCGCGCGTCGCCGGTGCGCTGCCAGTAGAGCAGCGCCGGCTGCATCGCGCGGGGATGATAGGTTGTGTCACAGGCGCGCTGCGGCGTCGGGTCCACCCGGTCGGCCGTGAAATAGGTGCTCTTGAACTGCATCAGGCCGCGCTCATTCCGGCCCGTCCACAGCGTCTCCATCAACTCCGCCAGCCTCAGCGCGCGGTCGCGCCAGACCGGATTGTCCGGGTCGAGGTGCATCATCGGCGTCATGGCGTCCGAGGAATCCTCCGCGCTGTGCTCCACGTCGGTCAGAATGGTGCTGTAGCCCTTCTGCATGTGCGGCAGCCCCAACAGCGCGTTGGAGAAGCGCGCCTGCGCCCGGGTGATCTTCGGGTCGTCGAAGCCGATCAGCGCCGGCACCCACCAGCGCCACATCTCGCAATCGTCGCCCCAGCCGCCGCCATACTGGCCGTCCTCGCGCATCCGATGGTCAATCCACCACTCGATGATGTCCGCGAGCCGCTCCATGGCCTCGCGCTGGGCCGCCGCCCAGGCCGGCGCGTTGGGCGGCGCGTCGTATCGTTTCGGCGCGGCAATCGGCCGGCCGAGATACATCGCCGCGACGCGATTCTCCGGGAATGCCGCCACGGTTCGCTCAAAACACTGCCGCGCCTTGTCGAGCATCTCCCGGCGCTTGTTCCGATTGTTCCAGAGGCCGCCCGACTCCAGCGTCAGCCACGTCAACATGCGTCCGCGGTAGAAACTGACCATCGGTTGCAGCGGCGAGTCCGGCGCGATGCCGAAGTCGTAGTCGAGCGACTTCCTGAAATGTCTGCCGAAGTAGTTCAGGTTCTTGTCATGCGCGTAGCGGTCCGCCTCCGCGACGAGTTTGTCCAAGTCGGCGCGCAACCGCCCATCGAGGTTGGGAAGCTGCTGTAACTGTTTCAAGCTGGCAAGGCGCGCTTCATCACTGTTCGCGTTGCCCGCTTGGCGGATAAGACGGGCCACATCGTCCTCAATGCCGTCCGAGATGCTCGCAAAAGCGGTCGCCCAGAGCGTCAACGCCAGCCACCGGAACTGTCTTGGTTTCATGGATGTGCGGGCAGCATAACGCTTCTCGGCCCGCCGCGTTAGTGAAAACCGAGGGAGAGCGGATCGAGGCGGCAACCAGCGTCCCGGCCCACAGCCGGCGATTCGGAAAACCCCAAGCCTGTTTCGCGAAAAAGCCGGCCGGCTCTACCGCTGGGCGGGGCAGGGGATGTTGCCGGCGGACGACCGCCGGGCATGGCGAGAACGGCGCTGTCGGGAGCCGTGTCTGTCTAGAAACGCCAGCCGAAGCTCAGATGCGGCCCCATCGCGTCAATCGGACGGTCATCGCGATCCGAATCGCACAGACCGAGGCTCGACATGTGAATGTATTCGCCCATCAGACGGATGAACGCCCGCTCCGAGATGTCGAAACGCAGGCCCACGTTCGCCCCAAACTGGAAGTTGGAGTCCTGCGCCAGGCCCCATTGGCTCCCGTCTCGGAAATACCTGTGTCGCGAGTCGGCGAAACCAAAGCCCACCGTCCCGCCGATGAACGGCACGATTTTCCAACCCGGCCGCGTGAAGTTATACCGCGGTCCAAAGTTCATCCCGAGGATCCGAGACTCCGGGCCGTCGGTGACTGCCATGCCGTAGGCTCGAAACGCAAACTCGGAGTAACCCCGCCACCAACCCTCATCTTCGGAAGGCTCGTCCAGTTTCAAGGAGGCCATGATGAACGCCGGCACCAGCGTATAGCCGTCCGAATGGAATTCCCGGACGTTGGAAAACAGCACGCCGCTGCCCACCTCCATAGTCCATTGGGATGGCTCGGGTTCCTTCACCAGTTTGGGCGCCGGCGCGGGCTTGGTGGCGTCACAAAGTCCCGATCGGGTGGCATCGCACAGTGCCGGAGGATCGCCCGCTTGAAGCGGCGCGGTTCCGCAGACGGCGGCCAGTGTCACGGCCGATCCTAGGGAACACCACCACAGGTGATAACGATTCTTCGCTGAGTTTTCTCGCATGATCATCTTCCTCCGTGATTGAACGGTGCAATTTTCGTGGCTCGCAACAGACGTGTCCAGCATTTTTTTTTCTTTTTTTTCGCGTTGGGATCGCGCCGGCAAAAAGGCGCGCTTGGTTCGACTCATGGACTGGGGCCGAAAGGGTCGCGCTTGCGCACGATGGCAACCAGCGCCACTTCGACGGGTTCATCGGAGTCCGTCGTAACAATGCGCATCGTGCGGCGCTCCGAGCCGACAGGCAATGGGCGTTGCATGGTCAACGTGATGTTGAATTCACGACCGGGCACCACCGGGGTCACCGTCGCCCTCAATGACGGGTGACCGGGGTCCACCGACTTGATCTCAATCGGGGCCGGCCCCGTGTTCCGCACCGTGATCGTTTTCGGCGCAAACAGCGTTCCTTCCAGCCCCATGCCCAGAAAGACCGTTGACGGCGAGACTCGCACCGGGCCGACCACATCGCACATCACCATCAACTGGAGGTTCGGCCTCTCGGCCCGGTCGGTTTCCAACACGATGTTGAAGAACGCGGGGCCAGGCTTCCGGGGCGCGGCCAGCGCAATCTTGAGGCGGTAGGCCGCGCCGTGGCTGCCGGCAATCGGCTCGCACGCAACCGCCACGTCCGGCGTCGGAGTTACGACTCTCCTGACTAGAAACGGTTTTCCTTGGGTTTCGCGCAGAACGACTTCGCCGCCGGCGGTTCGACCGCGCTCGATCTTGCCGAAGTCCAGCATCGGCGGCGTAAAGACAAAAACCGGCACCACGTTGGCGCGGATGAAGAGATCCTTCGCCGGGTGCACCGGGTCGCTCGAACGCACCGTCACCGTCTTGTTGATCGAGCCCAGGAGGTTACCGCTGAGGAACGTGATCTTGAGCTGTCCCGCGCCGCCCGGCGGAATCTCGCGCACGTCCGGCTCCGTTCTTGCGCACCCGCAATCGGAAACCAGATCAATGATGCGCAGAGTGCCCGCCCCCACATTGCGCACCGTCAACAAGCGCGTCGCGGTCGCTTGTTGGTCCACCGTTCCGAAATCCAGCCCCGGCTCGTCGAAAGCGATTCGTCCCGGCTCGTCCGCCACGGCCGCCACAAGGGCGCAAAGCGGCAGAAAAGAAAACGCGCCCGATGGCCTTCCGCGCCGTCGCAATGCGTTGAGCCTCCTCATCTGGGTGTGGTCCCCTCCGCAGCGCGGACCACGCCGCTGACGGCCACTTCCAGCGGCAGATCAGACTCGCTCGTGAAAATGCGCAACGTCCTTCGCATCCAGCCCGCCGGCAACGGCTCGCGCGCGGTCAAATCAACCCGGAACTCGCGTCCCGGCGCGTTGGTCGTCACCGTCGCATGCAACGCCGGGTCGCCGGGGTCCACCGACCGGATTACAACATGCTCCGGCCCCGCGTTGCGCACCGTGAGCGTCTTCGGCGGGAATCTCTCGCCTTGGCGCACCATGCCCAGAAACAGCGCCGCAGGCTCCACGCGCACGGCGCCTGCGACCGTGCCGGTCACTAGCAGACTGGGGTCGGGAAACTTTTCCTCGTCGGTCTCCACGATGAACCGCACGCAAACCGGTCCCGGCCGCTGGGGCGGCGTGAACCCGACCTTCAGGCGATAGTTGGAGCTGGCGCGGTCTGAGGGGCTGATTTCGACCTGGAGGCCGGGATTCGCGCAGACGATGCGTTTGATGGCGAACTTCTTGCGCTTCGTTGAAGCCAAGACCACCTCGTGTTCCACGCTCTTGCCAGGCTCCAAAACGCCGAAATCCACCGCCGGCGGCGAGAAAGCGAAGATCGGGCGCACATCGGCTTCGTAAACGTAGTTCGTCAGCGGCTGCGTGGGGTCATCCGACCGCACCGTGATCGTCTTGCGGATTCGCCCCTCGAAGATGTGGGTGTTGAAGACCAGTTTGACGCGGGGCGCGACCGCCCGGCGGAATCTCGCGCGAATCCATCTCCACCAACGCACAGTGGCAGCCGCTCATGAGCGCGATGATTCGCAACACCCCGGTCCCAACATTGCGCACGGTGAAGACATGCGACAACACCGTCCGCTGGTCCACGACGCCGAAATCCACGCCGGGTCTGTCGAAGGCAATCCGCCCCGCGGGCGTGGCGTCGGCCCCAACCGCGGAGACCCCAAGGCCCAGCGCGGCGCCCAAGGCGATCGCAAGCGGCCAGCTCTTGATTGCTTGTGATCTCATGCTCTCTGTTGCCAGGAAGCGCAAACTAGGCCTAACTGTCCTGACCTTGCTGCCGACTCTAACGACGCAGCGAGGTTTGTCAATGACACCCCAGCGTCATGCCGCGCCCCGCTCCTGCGGGAAGACGCCGGTGGAACAGGGTCTGCGCGCCGCCGCCGACCGCCGCGCCATCACCAACGCGCGGCCATCGCGGCGCGGTCTTGAAAGGATCGTGGCGCCAGCCGCGCTCCTAGCGCGCCTTCAGAGGATCGCGAATCTCCGCCAGCAGCTTTTCCTGCGGCGGTGGCTCTGGCGGTGGCGCCGGGGCCGCCGCCGGTTGCTTGCGTAGGGCGTTCATGCCTTTGACGAGCAGGAAGACGGCGAAGGCCACGATGGCGAAGTCAATGGCGACGTTGATGAACTGCCCGTAAGCGATGGCGGCCACGCCGGCGGTCTTGGCCTGCGCCAGCGAAGTGATCGCCTCGCCGGTGGGCAGCCGTTTGGCGGGATCCAGATTCACGAAAAGATCACTGAAATTCACCCCGCCCGGTCAACTTGCCGATCGGAGGCATCAGAATGTCGTTGACCACCGAACTGACCACCTTGCCAAACGCGCCACCGATGATGACGCCGACGGCCAGGTCCACCACGTTGCCTCGCACGGCGAACTCCTTGAATTCCTTGAGCATGCTTGGGTCTCCTTTCCTAGGTTAACCGGGCGCTGTTTGACTGCCGTCCTGTTGCGTCTCACGGCTCCAGACGCGCGCCGAGTGTGACCAAAGACTCGAAAAACGCAAGCAGGTTATCGTCAGCGGCCCAATCGCGCACCCCCGTCGGCGGCTCGTTCCAGAATACCGGGGTCAAGCGCCGAAACTCACCTGCATCAGCGGCTTTTGTAACCCGCCGCTATTTCCTAGCCTATTCAGAAAAAATGCAGAAATTTGTTGAGAAGCCGTGTTGCATGACATATCCGAAAGCGCGTTCCTGACGCTGGAGTTTTTGGAACTACGCGGTCACGGACGATCGCGGTCTTGATGGAATCAGAGAAAGGACACCGAGGACGGTGCGCAGTTCAGCAGTGGAGGCCGATATGAAAAGAATGTCTTTTGGGAAAACCTTGGCACTGTGTATGGC
>JAOACV010000059.1 GCA_026417675.1 Verrucomicrobiia bacterium | reverse complement strand
CGCCGGGGTCGGTCGGGGGCGCGACGAGTGCGCGGAGCCGGCAAAGGCCTACTTGGAAGACGTCAACCCGGCGTGGGTGCGAATGAACTGGATGCAAAACTTCACGTCATCCAGGAGGCGATCGGACTGGTGTTCGTATTCGACGCCAACATGGCCGCGGAAGTCCTGGCGTTTCAATTCAGCCAGGATGCCTTTAATGTTGGCGATGCCTTGGCCGTAGGGCAGATCGTCGCTTTCGGGTCTGGCCTCCTTCACATCTTTCAGGTGGACCGAATGAACCCGCTTCTGGAACAGCTTGAGGGTCTCGATGGAATCCACGCCGGAGCGCGCAAGGTGGCCGGTGTCCACCGAGAAGCCCATCCGTGGGTCGCGCTTGTCCATCAGCGCCAGCAGATACTTCGGGTCCCAGTTCCGGTAATCAGGCTTCTTCGGATTGATGGGGTGGTTGTGGAAGCAAAGCTGGATGTTGAATTCCTTCACCATCTTTTCCACGAGGTCGAGATGCTCGACGGGCGGCTCGCCGGTCAGTCCGCGCAGTCCGAGCTTGCGTGCGAACTCGAACAGTTTGCGCACCCCGGCCTCGACGCCAGCCTTGTCTTGGAACGGGGCGTTGTTGAAGTAGGCGTTGACCGCGCGCACGCCCGTCGCTTCCAGCTTCGCCTTGAGCGCGGCAATGTGCTCATCCGACAGGTCGGCATTCAGGATGACTTTCGGGTTTTCGGGACTGAGTTTCTGCCAGAGGAAGAACTCGATCACGTCGGCGCCGCATTCCTTGGTCTTCTCGATGGCTTCGAACGCCGTGAGATGGCGGAATGTGTAGGCGCAAATGCCCACTTCGAACCTGGCCGGGGCGGCGCTCTCGGCCACCGGCGTCGGACCACAAGCGGCGGCTATGACGCCCAGCAAAGCCGCAAGTGTCCCCGTCCATCGTTGAGAGGCAGTGCGCTTCTGTTTCATAAGCATGATCTCCGAACGCGCGACGGATTGCGCCACGACAAGCTGTGATGCGCGCGCCTCACGGCTTCCGCGTCGTCGCGGTCATCGCGACGGCACCGGATTCCGGCTCGCAGACGACGCGGAACCCGACGTTGTATATGCGCTGATACTGCCGGTAGGGAAGCCGAAAACTCGACGTGCAGCGGAAGGGGCGGTCATACCACGAGCCGCCGCGGACCACGCGCTCGGTGTCGGGCGCGACGCCTTCGGTCACGTTACGGCCGTCGTCGTCGCGATAGGGATAGGGACGATAGGCGCTTTGGGTCCATTCCCAGGCGTTGCCGTGCATGTCGTGCAAGCCCCACGGGTTGGCCTTGTAGCGGCCGACCGGCTCGGTGACGAAACCGTCGTCGTTGAACCGTGCGTCTTGCGGAATCCAGTTGTCGTATTTGTTCTCCGGGTTCTTATACCACGCGGCGCGGTAGTCTTGGACGTAAGGGTTGCCGGAGAAATACGCCAGCATGAAGTCACCGAGATTGGCTAACTTGGAGAAGTCGGTATTCATATCGCCATACCAGAACGGCGTTGCCGTGCCTGCGCGACAGGCCCATTCCCATTGCGCCTCGGTCGGCAGCGTTACTTTCCTGCCGAGTTTCCGCGACAACCATGCGCAGAACCTCATCGCGTCGGTCCATGACACGCGCACGGCCGGCTGCGCGGGCTGGTCCTGGTCGTAGCAGGGGATGCCAAACTGGTAGCCGTGCCGGTCTTCCTCGCGGCTCTCAAAGGCCGGGTCGAACCGCTTGAACTGGTCGTTGGTGATCTCAAACGCGCTCATCCAGAAGCCACGCGCAATCTTCACGCGATTCAACGGCCGCTCGTCGGGATGGCCGTCGCGGCTGCCCATCACAAACTCGCCGGGCGGCACCCACACAAATCGCAGCGCCGGCGGCGGCTGCGGCGCGTTGCTGATGAGAACGATGGTCTGTCCGGCTTTCGCGGGGGTCTTGTCACTCCAGACGACCGCGCGTTTCTCGTCCATCAACTCCACCAGACAGCTCGCGAGCCGCTCTTCGATACCGCTGCGGTTCCAGAGCACGATCTTCTGCACCGGATACAACGCGCCGAGGTCCACCTCCCACCATTCCTTTTCGCCGTTCATGGTATGGGTGATTGAGCCGTGGCTCCAGTTGCCGCTGGTGTTGCCGTCCACGCCGCGCTCGGCGCCCGCACCGCCATAGGTGCTCGACTGCGTCGCCTTCTTCTTCAGCGCGACGTTCCGGCCGTTGGAGAACGCCTCCGCCTCGGCAACCGAGAGCCAGCGCGCCGGGCCGGCGTTGACGCGCAGGTAGCGCGCGGTCACGGACGGCGGCTGCGGCTTGGGGTTCTCAAACGCAAACTCGAACACACCGTTGCTGCCTGCCGGCGCGGTCTGCCTCTGCCGGCGCGCCGCCTCCTCGGCGCTGAATGGCCAGGCCGCGGGGATTTCAAATTTCAGATCTGAGATTTCGGATTCCGGCGCAGGCTTGACCGGTGTCGTGTCATACTTCGGCGTCTGTGGGATCGCTTCGTAGTCGGGATGCGGTCCCATCGGCACGTATCTGCGGCGCAGTTCCATGGCGCGGGCGTTGGCCTTGGCGAGTTTCTCAAAATTGAGGTTGAGAAAATTGAGATTGGGCGGGCCGTGACCCTGCTTGAACTGCGGAATCTCGCCCCACGTGCCGTAGAACGGCGCGTTGAGGTCCAGCCACGCCGCGAGCCGCTCCCACGCCTCCGCGTCGAGCCTCACGCCGTGGTGGCCCTTGCGCAGCATCTGGCCAAGCTCGGTCGTGCTGAAATGAAAGTCCATCGGCGAAAGCATTCGCCGGTCGCCCTCGATGCCCGGCCGGCGCAGGTAGCGGTGCAGCTCGGCGTAGGACTTGGTGAACTTGCCGCCGCCGCTCCAATGGCCCGGATGCACCGACTTCCAGTCGTTGATCATCTCATCGCCTTTCAGCGTCGGCTGCGCCTGCCTGCCGTCATGGCAGCCGATGCAGTAGCGGTCCAGCACCGGCTGCACCTCGCGCACGAAGCTGAAACCGCGCGTCGGCCCGTGCCACGGCGTGATCGCCGACGGCGCCCGTTTGGTCGCGGCGGTCTCGCGGCGCAACGAGGCCGCGCCTTGCTGCTCGTGGCAGCCGACGCACGAGACGCGTTCGCCGGGCATACCGACGAGCCAACTGCGCATGAGTTGGAGCGCCTGGCCTTTCTCGTCGAGCGGTTGGAGCGAGATCGGCGTGTTGGCGGGCATCTTGAAATGCGCCGAGCCGTCCGGCTCGACCGGCACGGTGCCGATGATGCGCTTGATGTCCCAGGGGCCGTCCATGCCGAGCGTGCCGTAAAGCCCGCCCATGCCGCGCCGGCTGAAATAGTATTCGATGAGCCGGATGCTTTTCACCGTGCCGCGCGCCACGCCCGCGAGGCCGGGACCCTCGTAGATGTCCTGGATGTGAACCGTCGCCTCGTTGGTCGCGAGGTCCACGCGGTCGGGAATCACCGGCGGCGGCTCGAGCCTGCGCAACGGGATCGGCTCCAGCAAGGCCGCGCCGGGCGCTTCCTTGACCAGCGTGAAGTTGTCAAACACGTCCACCATATAAATGCCCCACAGCGAGTCAGGATGCCGCTTGCAGGCGACGAGATGATATTTCTCGCTCAGCGGATACGGCATCAGGAACTGCGGGCACTCGCCGCGCGTCAACCCATCGCGCACGATCGGCTCGACCGGCTTGTCGTAACCGGGAATTTCCCGGACGCCCTCGCCGTCGCGCCGGCCGGCCTCAGTGTCGAAGATCAGCAGCCGGCCCGACCGCCCCACGTCGTGATGGCCGCCGGCAATCCCGATAATCTTGCCCGCTGTGCCGGGAATCGGCATCGCATGGAAGAACGAGCCGGGAAACCACGAGCCGCGCCCGCGCAGCTCACGCTGGTCGGTTCCGTCGGGATTCATGTGAAAGAGGATCCGCGAGTTGGCGTGGCTCTGGTCGGTGTATTCCCAGCGCAGATACATCACCCGCCCGCTCGGCATCACCGTCGGGCACCAATCGCTGTCCTGCTCGAACGTGAGCTGGCGAATCCGGCCGGTCTTTGTGTCGAGCCGGTAGATCGAGGCCGTCGCATCGCTGCCGAACACGCACGGGATGCCTTTGTAAATCGCGGTTGACGTGAACATGATGTCGCCATTCGGCAGATAGCACGGCTCCATGTGCGACACGTCATCGCCGTCGTCGGGCGTGACCTGCCGCAGACCCTTGCCATCCACGCCGATTTCCCAGATGCGCAAGCCGTTTTCCTTCGCGCTCTTCTTTGAAAACAGAATGCGATCGCCGTCGAAGCTCAGATCGGGTGCGAACAACGTTTCCATGTCCTGCGCCGCGTATATCGTCTGGAACCGTCCCTCGCCGCGGAGGTCGGAGAGCGCCGCCAATTCGTCGCGGAACACGCCTTTGCGCGGGATCACATCGTCGGTGCGCCAATTGTTTGGCTGGCCGATGTCGTAGCTCATCGCCCGCGTGGCCGGCACGTAAAGTCCGCGCTTGAGCACGAGCAGCTTGTCGAAGTCCAGCAGCGGATTCGCCAGCAACGCCGCGCGGGTTTCCTTCAACAGCGCCTCGGCCCGGCCCAGCGCGTCGCTCTTGCACTCCCGCAACGCCGTCAGCAAAGCGTCGCGCTCCTTCAGCGCGTCGAGCAACTGGCGATGTCGGGCCGCGTCGCAGCGCTCCGGCCACGTCCGCGCCATGTCATCGAGCGCGCGCGCGACGGCCTTCGGGTCCACGTCTTCGAGCCGCTGGATGGCGTCCCTGAACACGCGCGACCGCCGATAGAGCTTGCGGATGTTCTCCAGATCGCGCGGCGAAACCGCCGTGGCCGCGAGCTTCCGGGCTTCCTGCTGCAACGGTCCGATCATCGCGCCCACATAGCGGTTGGCGAGGGCCTTGAAATCGCCCGCCCTCCAATCGCTCGTCCAGATGCCGTCGCGATCTTCCGCGCCGGGGAAGTCGCGGATGATCCGCGACCATATCTGCTGGCGTGCGGCGGCCTTCGCGCGGGCGTCGGCTTTCTTGGCGCTCTTGTTCTTCGCGGGGTTTTCCTCATCAGCCTCTTTCGCGGCCAGCGCCTCGCGCGAGACGCGGATGGTTTCCTCCCAAGTCGCCTGTTTCTGATAGTAGGGCGGGTCCGCCGCAAAGCTCGCCAGCGGCAACGCCAGCCACCACACGGCCCATTGGATGTTCATCACATGGCTCCTTAGATTACAGAGGCGAACGGTAAATCTCTTCCATTTCTCTTGGCGCTCAGTCCGAGCCGCTTGGAGA
The DNA here is from genome assembly GCA_026417675.1 of Verrucomicrobiia bacterium. Taxonomy (GTDB): domain Bacteria; phylum Verrucomicrobiota; class Verrucomicrobiia; order CAIQCK01; family CAIQCK01; genus JAOACV01. Next base: position 3,815 of record JAOACV010000059.1, on the reverse strand, counting down.
TTTCCGTCGCGTGAGCGACCACCAACGCGCCGAGGCGCGGGAATTGCGACGCCGGAATCCGCTCTGCCGGTCCCGTGATCGTCAGCGCCGCGACCGGAAAACCCTGATGGTTGAAAATAGGGGCGGCCACACAATGCACGCCGTCAAGCGCCTCAGCGCGGTCCACCGCGTAGCCGACGCGCCGCACGGCGGCCAGCGTCTTCTCGAATTTCGCGCGGCTGCTAATCGTGGTCGCCGTCAGCCGCTTGAACATCACGCCCTTCAGGGCCGCATCGCGCTCGCGATCCGGCAGAAACGCCAGGATCGCCTTGGTCGAGGCCGAAGCGTAGATGGTCTGCCGCGTGCCGGGGTCGCAGACGAAACGGAACGGATGCACACTGGGAACCTGTTCAAGCACCAGACCCTCGTTGCGGTCGAGGATGCTGATGACGACGGTTTCCTTTGCCACGTCCCGCAGCCGGCGCATCACGTCGAGGGAGTTTTCGAGCAATCCGCGGTCTTGCGCGCTGTCATAGGCCAGCGTGGCCATCTTGCGGCTGAGCGTGTAGAGCCGTGTGGCCTCGTCGCGCCGCACGTAGTCGTGGGCGCAGAGGGTGTTCAGAATGCGATAGACGGTGTTTTTGGGAAAGTCCAGCGCGCGGGCGATCTCGCTCAACGACTGACCTTGCGGCGTCTGGAGGAGGTGGCCGAGGATTTGCAGCGACCGGTCAAGGATGGGCACGCCCGCCTCATCGCGGCGTCGAGCTGGGGTTGCCGTCCGCATGATCCTGTTCCAAAAGAGAAATTTCGTTCCTCTAATAGAACAATCTCCCATTCCCGTGTCAAGCCCTGTGCCGCCTCACTCTGCCGGGGCCTCGAGCAGACGATGCTCCGCGATGAATTCCCGCAGCCGGACGAATGCCAGGCGGTGGCCTTCCTCGGTGAAGTGGACGTCACCCGGTTTGTAGTAGGCAGAAGGCTTCGCTTGGAGACGGGGAGTCAGGTCGAGCAGGGGAATATCATACAGGCTGCAAATCCGGCGCAGCGCGCGGGGGCGCGTCCACTTTAGAACGAGCGCCCCGTTTTCCAACGACGTGCGGGACGGGATGAACATGACCATCAGCCGCGCGTGGTGCCGGTCGCAGGCGGATTTCATGTCCCCCAACAAGGCTTCGTTGAGGCGATAGAGGCTGCCCAAGGTCAGGAAGTTGCTCGCCCACTGCTCCCGGCTCTTTCGCAGAAGGTAGTTGTCCATCTGATAGACGCGCGAATGGTAGTAAAGGAACGGATGCCGCAGCGCCTGGCACGCCGAAACGTAGTTGATCCGGCCGCCCTCCAAACGGGCCACCGGCCGGTTGCGCATCTGCAACCAGTCCGGCTCGTGCCGCCACAAATCGGCCGCATAGACCGAGCAAACCACCAAGCGGGGCCTCAGCGCGTCAACGAAGCTGCGAAGCTGGTAATTCATGTTGTCCAACCCCGATCCGCCCACGCCCATGTTTACCACCGGAGTCGGCGCGAGGACTTGCTGGAGCAGTTCCGCGTAGCTTGCGCCCTCGGGCGCCTCTCGAGCCGCGGTAAAGGAATCGCCGAGCAACACCACGCCGTTGGTGCCGGTCGCAAGCGTGTGCGAGGTGCGATAGCCCAGCTCTCTCAACGGAACTCCTTGGTTCGCCCACGAACGGTTCTCCGCGGCAAAGTGGGCCTGACGCCGTCGCGAATAAGGCTTCTCGGTGACGGGCGCGTCGTCCTTCGCCAACAGCATCGGCGGAACGAACACATCAAAGCACCGACACAACACCTCCGCCATCATCAAGACCAGCAGCAAACCGCCGAGGGCGAGCAACCCGTGCTTGGCGCGTCTCATCGGGTAAAGCTTTCTCCGAAAACTGTCGCCGGAGCAAGCGATTCCTCATCGCCCTCCGGATTGTGCCACGTTGAAGCTGTTCGGCCGACGACGGGGCAGGTCAAGGCATCGGCTGGTGTGAAGGGGCGGCCGGGGTTGAAATGTCGAATCAAAGGGCGTGTTGCCCGAATCCAATTGCACGTGGAAGGCTGCAATCGCCCCTACGGGATTCACCGCGCCGATGTTTCTGCGGGTTGCATCGCTTATTTCGTTGACTTGCCCCTGAGGGCTGGGCATATAGGGCGCGCTTTTCGTGCCGAAACCATCAACGGAGGAAATTGAGACATGGCCAGACCTGTGACATTGTGCGCCGGCCAATGGGCCGACTTGACGTTTGAAGTCATCTGCCAGAAAGCCAAGTCGTTCGGCTTCGACGGCATCGAACTGCCTTGCTGGGGCGACCACTTCGAGGTCAGCAAGGCTTACAAGAACAAAGCCTACTGCGACGAGCGGCGCGAGATTCTCGCCAAGTATGGTCTGCGGGTGTGGTCCATCTCCAATCACCTCGTCGGCCAGGCCGTGTGCGACCGGATTGACGAGCGGCACAAGGCGATTTTGCCGCCTCATGTGTGGGGCGACGGCAAGCCCGAGGGCGTTCGCAAGCGTGCCGCGGAGGAGATGATCAGGACCGCGCAGGCTGCCAAAAACCTCGGCGTGACGGTCGTCAACGGCTTCACCGGCTCCAGCATCTGGCATTTGCTCTACAGTTTCCCGCCCGTGTCGCCCGGTCAGATCGAGGCCGGTTTCGAGGATTTCGCGAAGCGGTGGACGCCGATCATGGCGGAGTTCAAGAGACTCGGCATCAAGTTCGGCCTGGAGGTGCATCCGACGGAGATCGCGTTTGACATCGCCAGCGCCGAGCGCGCGTTGGAGGCCATTGGTCATCACCCGAACTTTGGCTTCAACTACGATCCCAGCCACCTCGGTTATCAGGGCGTGGATTACGTGAAGTTCATCCGCCGGTTCGGCGACCGCATCTTCCACGTCCACATGAAGGACGTGTGGTGGGGCCAGGGCGATGGCACGGTGGGCGTCTTCGGCGGCCACGTGAACTTCGGCGACCCGCGCCGTTACTGGGACTTCCGCTCGCTCGGCCACGGCGACATCAACTTCGAGGAGATCATTGTCGCGCTCAACGACGTGAACTACCAAGGCCCGCTCAGCGTTGAGTGGGAGGACAGCCGCATGGACCGCGAGTTCGGCGCGAAGGAAGCCTGCGCGTTCGTGCGCAAGATTGACTTCCCGCGCAGCGCCCGCGCCTTCGACGCGTCGTTCGACAAGAAGGAGCAGCAGAAGAAGTAAGTAGCTTGGGCCGTGCGGCGTTGCGCCGCCACAGGTGGTTTCTCGAATGCCATGCTCACGCGGGTGAGCATGGCATTCTGTTGTTGAGAGATGGCGGAAGCCAAACTCACTGTGCTGGATCGCGTTCTCCGAACGCGATTCTGCGGCTGCGCGATGGCCAGCGTGTTCGGAGAACGCGCTCCACCAGCGCTCAAGTTGCGCCCGATTACCGGGGCGGCGGCGTGGTTTCGTCGGTGGGCGGTTTCTTGCCCCTCTTCGATGAGGATTGCGGGGGAACGTTTTGTCCACCCGATGGCGGCGGGCCTTTGCTGGAGGTGGTGACCCTCGGTGTTGACGGTGGAGCGCCTGAGCTGCGCGAAAGCGGGCCGGACGGAGGTTGGATGATGGTGGGTAGCTGGCGCGTGCGCGAGGACGGCCCCGTGCTGCGATCTGAAGTCGGAGGAGTCAATGGCGGGAGCTCGGTGTCGAGTTTCGGTCTCCCGAACCGCGACGATGACGACGACGGCGGGCCGGATGGCGGCCCCTGCGGTGTCACCGTCGAATCGGCGCGCCGCGTCGGCGGCGTGACGGTGGTTCCGCCGGGTGGCTGATCCATTCCCGATGGGGGCAACGTGCGGCTAGTTGGTCC
>JAOACV010000599.1 GCA_026417675.1 Verrucomicrobiia bacterium | reverse complement strand
GAGCTGGTCGGCGCGGCGCAGCAGCGGGGCGTGGCCAAGACCGCCGCCCAGCCAGCGCCCGGCGCGGGTGATGCCGAGGAAGGCGATCATGTCGTCCTGGTCCACGCCGTCACCGGAGACGCCCACCGCGCCCACGAGCACCCCGTTGCGGTACACCGGCACCCCACCGGGGAAGATCTGCACGCCGTTGTCGGCGCCGATCGGCGCGGCGGTGCAGCGCGGGATGATCGGCCCGCCGGGCGCCAGCGAGGCGGAGGGCATCTATGCGTTCGTCCACAAGTCGGAGAAGTATCCGGACGTGGCGAAGCAGGCGGCGGAATGGAGCGACGCGGTGGGCGAGGCGTTGGGGCCGGAGTTCGCGGCGAAGAAGTTCACCCGCTCCGGCGACTACAACTCGCGTTGGAACACGCCGCGGTTCGGCGGGTTCTGCCAGGAAGAACTGAAAACCCCCGGCATTGCCATCGAGACGCCGTATGCGATAATACAGAAGACCGTCATGACGCGCGAGAAATACCGCGAGGCCGGCCGCCGCATCGCCGATGCGCTCGCCGCGCGCGTCAAGGACGCGACAACCCCATAGCCTTCGGAAGCAGACGGCCTCCCATGAAACACTTGCCGGTTCCCCTTTCTTTGACCTTCGTGCTGTTCATCGGATCGGCGAGGGCGCAGGCGCCGGAGTCGTTTTCCAGGCTGTGGAACGACCCGGCGGTGGCTGGCCGCATCGAGCGCGACATCGAGAAGCACCGCAAAGGCGACGCGACCATCGAGGTCGTCGGCAGCGACGGCAACCCGCTGGCCAACGCGACGGTGGAAGTCCGGCAGCAAACGCATGAGTTCCTGTTCGGCTGCAACCTCTTCGTCCTCGACCAACTCGCGACGCCGGAGCTGAACCGCAAATATGAGGCGGCCTTCACCAACCTTTTCAACTTCGCCACGCTGCCGTTCTACTGGCCGGCGTATGAACCGCAGCGCGGCCGGCCGGCGCATGAACGCACGGAGAAGATCGTGCAGTGGTGCGCCGCGCGCGGCATCGTCTGCAAGGGCCATCCGTTGGTCTGGGATTTCCGCGATCCGCATTGGCTGCCGCGCGACTTTGAGGAAATCCGCCGTCTGTCGCACGAGCGCGTAACCGACTGCATCCGGCGGTTCGCGGGGAAGATTGACCGCTGGGACGTGGTGAACGAGCCGACGCACCTTGGCCGGTTCGGCACGCGTTTGGGCGAGTGGGCGCAATCGCTCGGCGCGGTGCCGTATGTCCGCCAGCACCTTGAAACCGCCCGCGCCGCCGGTCCAAACGCGACGTTGCTGGTGAACGACTACCGAGTGGACCCGGCCTACTACCAGATCCTCGACCAACTGCGCGCCGGTGGAAAACTGATGTTCGACGTGGTCGGCATTCAGAGCCATATGCATCACGGCGTCTGGCCGCTGGAGAAGGTCTGGCGGGTTTGCGACGCCTATGCGCGGCTCGGCCTGCCGATCCATTTCACCGAGACGACGATTGTCAGCGGCGCGTTCCTCGGCAAGGACCCAAAACGCAAGCCCAACGCTTTCTCCAACGAAGAGATGTGGGGCGAGACCACGCCCGAACTCGAAGCGCGACAGGCCGAGCAGGTCGGGAGGTTCTACACCGCGCTGTTCGCCCATCCTGCTGTCCATGCCATCACGTGGTGGGATTTCTCCGACGCCCACGCCTGGAAACGCGCCGCCGCCGGCTGGCTTCGAAAAGACATGTCGCCCAAGCCGGCTTACGAGAAACTGCGCGAACTGATCAAGGGCCGTTGGTGGTCGAAGTTCGACGGCGCGACCGACGCGGAGGGCCGGCTGCGCGCGCGTCTTTACTACGGCGATTACAAAGCCACCATCACGCTGCCCAATGGCGCTGAGTTGAAAAAGACCCTCTCATGGCCGCGCCACGCGGAGCGAAATCTTGTTGTCACGTTTTGACAGATCGGAGCCGCGGCACGACGGGAAAACATTGACGCGAGGCGGCGGCGCGGCGCATCTTGGCCGCACTCGAATGCTGGTTATGAAGAAGGCGCTTCTGTTGTTTGCGAGTTTGGCCGCGGTTGCGGCGTTCGCGGCCGATTCTGCTTCGCGGGCGGCCAAGGCCCAACGGCTCGACTACCGCATTGTGATCACGGGCGGCGAGATGCTGCATGGCGTGTATCCGGACGCGCACACGCATTTCCTGACGCGCACGCTGCATCCGCTGGGCGTGCATTGCGTCGGCTCAATGATTGTGGATGACGTGCGCGAGGAGATGATCGAGGCGCTGCAGTTTGCCACGCACGACACCGCGTTGGTGATCGTCACAGGCGGGTTGGGGCCGACGCCCAACGACATCACCCGCGAGACCCTGTCCGAGTTCACCGGCATTCCGCTGCGCGAGCACCCGGAGGTCGTGGCGGAGATGGAACGCCGCTTCAAACAGCCGAAAGAGCAGCTTCGCGCCAACCTGCGCAAACAGGCGCTGGTGCCCGC
>JAOACV010000598.1 GCA_026417675.1 Verrucomicrobiia bacterium | reverse complement strand
CTGATGGAGGCGATGCCGAGGTTCTGGGCGAGGCCGAGGCAGCCGAAGCCGACGATGGTCACGAGCGAGCCGAGCATGACGGCTAGGCCAGTGTGCCAGACAACGTGGGCGATGTCGCGGTCGCGATGCTCGCGGAAGCGGTGCATGACGTGGACGCCGTTGGCCAACCCGATGCCGATGATGAGCGGCAGGACCATGAGGTTGGCGGGGTTGAAGTTGATGCCGGTCATGCCCATCAAGCCGACCATCCAAACCGTGCCGAGCAGGTCCGGCACCATCGTCAGCGTCGCCGCTTTGAACCGCCGGAAGTCCACGAGCAGCAAAAGATACACGGCGACGACGGCGTAGATGGCGGCGCGGTCGAAGCCTTTGCGCATCAAGCCGGTCATGGTGTGGAACTCCACCAGCGGGCCGGTGACGGGAATGCCGAGGCTGCCAACCTCCTTCATGAACTCGTCGAGCTTGGGCCGGTCCCATGTGTCGCACTTCGGGTAGGCATAGACCTGCACCTTGCCGCTCTTGCCGACGAAATTGCTGCGCAGGTCGGCGGGCAGCGAATCCAACGTGATCGGCTCAGCGGTCAGGCCGGCGCGGAACCGTGCGATCTTGCTCGCGAGATCGCCGAAGAAATAATCCTGGAACTTGCCGAGCCGCGCAGCGACGGCGGCGTCGCCGTCCTTGAGCGTGTCGCGGAATTTCTCGGCGGCCTTCAGCGCGGCGCCGATGGCCTTGGCCAGATCCTTCTGGCCGCCGTCGAACGCGACTTCCTCCAGCCGCTCCAGCCGTTTGGCGAGCTTGTCCACGGCGGCGGCGAGTTGCTTCAGGTCCACCGGTTGCGAAGCGGGCGCGACCTCGAACACCCCTTTCAGGCTCGGCGCGATGGAGGCAAGCAGGGCTTTCTTTTCAGCCCCGTCGCCGAGGAACCGGCGCAGCGACTCAACTTTGCGGACGGTCGGCATCGCTTCGAGTCGTTTGGCGACCTCGTCGGCATGGGCGACGTCGCGGCAGATGAGCGAAACCATGTCGAGGGTGAAATCGCTGTTCTTCATCATGCGCTCCTCGACCGTGACGGCCTCGGAGTTCGGCACGTGGAGGTTGGCGAGTTTGTAGTCGAAGATCACGCGTTGCCAGTAGAGCACCATCACCACCGTGATGGCCGCGCCCGCGCCAAGAATCCACCAAGGGTAGCGGAAAAGTCTCTCGACAAAAGGCGGATGCAGCGGCTCGGTCGGGTCCACGCCCACCGGGACGGCGGCGGGATGGGTTTTCGCCAGTTCGTCGCGGGGCACGCGCCGCAACGCGATCATGGCGGGCAGCACGGTCATCATCGAGACCAGGCAGCACATCACGCCGGTGCCGGCGACGATGCCCATTTCGACGAAGCCTTTGAAGTTGTCCACCGAGATCGAATAGAACGCGACGGCGGTGGTGACGGCGCTCATGATGACGCTCATGCCGTTCTCGACGATCGCCTCGCGCAGCGCGCTTAACGGCGGGCTGCCGCGGCGCTGCTGCTCGCGGTAGCGGGCCAGCAAGTGGATGCCGAAGTCCATGCCCAGACCGATGAGAATGATCGGCGTGACCTGTGTGAGCAGGTTCAGATGACCGATCATCAGCACCGTCAGGCCGAACGTCCACGCCATGCCGACGCCGAGCGCGGCGACCAGCATCAGCGGAAACTTAAAGCCGCGGAAACCCGCCATCAGCAGGAGGGTGACGCCGATGAGCGAGACGGTGCCGAAGACCTGCATGTCGCGGTTGGTGGAGTCCGCCTCCTCGACCGCGCTGGCCGGGTCGCCCGTGAGGCCGAGCTTGATCGTCGCATAAGCGGGCTGCGTCTGCTGAATCTTTGCAAACACCTCGCGCGTGGTGTCCACCAATCGTCGCAGATGCGCCAGTTCGCGGCTGGGGCTGGCCGGCTCGATGAACATGTAGAGCACGCGTCCGTCGTAGCTGACGAAGTAGCCCTCGCGCATCTCGGCCGGGTAGTTGGTGACCGAGGACGGCGCGAACATATCCTCCCAGAACGACTCGGCCGGCGGCTGCCAGACCGTGTTGGTGGCCGCGCTTTGCATCAGGCCGAACAGCTTCGCGAAGATGGTCAGCCCCTGCACCGACTCGCCAGTGCTTTGGAGTTTGCCGCCGGCCTGCTCGGCAGCGAACCGCGCGTCGGCCATCTCGAAGAACCCCATCAGCGTCGGGTTGGCGGTGAGCCGGCGCAGCCACGGACTTTCCTGCGCGAGCGTGGCGCGGATTTCGGCCAGATCGTTGGTGGTGGTCAGGTAGAGCTCGCTGTTCTTCAGCCCACTCAAGTCGAGCCGGTGGGCGGCGCCCTTGACGAGGTCGCGCATCGCTTCGAGCTGGCGCTGCATTTCCGCGGCGAGCTGGCGTCGGGCGGGATAGGCGGACGGCTCGCACTCCAGCGCGGCGATGAGCACGTAAGGCGTGCCGAACTCCCTGTCTCTTATACACATCTGACGCTGCCGACGAGCG
>JAOACV010000597.1 GCA_026417675.1 Verrucomicrobiia bacterium | reverse complement strand
TTCAACAACAGATCGGGCCACTGGGCGGGAGGGAAACCGTGTCGCACTCGCGTCGGGATGAGGTTGCCGACGCCGTGGCCGCCCTACTCGAACATGCGCGGATATTTCACAGTCCGAACGGCCGGATGGCGCGCACGGAGCACGGGAAGTGTTGCCTCGGCGACGGGAGCCAGCGGATTGGAAATCCGCGATAGAACAAGGAGCGATACTTCCTTCATGGCCGCTTTCCTGTCTCAGGGGTTGCCCGCGACAAACGTCATCCGCCGTCGCATCAGGTAATGCGGCTTATGCGACGGTGGATGGCCCCAGCTTTCGCTGTAGCCGTAGTAGAGCCATCCGTGCATGCCGCCATCACCGTCGGGAATGTATGTCGGATGCCACGCTAACTCGCGGCCGATGGCGGGGACAACCGGGACTTTCCAGAGCTGCTGCATCGGCTCGCGCAGCCAATGAATGCCGTCGTGGGAAAAAGCCGCATAGATTCCGCTTCGTTTCGGATTGTCGGCCTCGCGCCACACGTTCAGGCAGAACGTCATCATGAACTGCCGCAGTCCCGGCACAAAAACCACGTGAGGAAACACCGCGTCCGCTTGCGACAGGCCGCTGGTGAACACCGGCGTGTCCTTGCCGCCCAAGCCCGGCTCGGTAAAACCGCCGGCGTGAAACTTCTTCCACGCGTCGGCTCGCGTCGCGTCTGCCACTGGGCAACGGGCCATGCAAATCTGAACGCCGCGGCCATCCACGCGCTCGTGGGACGTGTAGTAGGCGTAAAGGAATTCTCCGCGTGGCTCTGCCAACACCCACGGCTCGCCGACCCCTTGATCTCCGGGACCCGTTGCATCTTTGGCGAACCGGCCGGAAAGCACCGGGCCGCGCTTCTCGAAGCTCGCGCCATCATCACGCGACACGGCCAACGCCACGCGGCCGTAGAATCCCGGAATCCCGTGGCCGACCGTCTTCATCCCCTCTTGGTCCTCGGCGTGGTAGAAGGCCAGCAGTTCGCCCGGCTTCGCTCGGACCGCCGCGTTGATGCCAGCGTAGCCGTTGTCGAACTCGCCCGGCTCACCCTTGTCGAGAACCTTGCTAGCCTTGGTGAACGTCCCCATCGCCGGCCCTTCGAGCAGGAACGACGACACGCCCGCGGCGAGAAGCACGCGGCAATCCGGTCGCGTCCGCCCCACCGCGAGCCGTCCATCGGGAAAATACCGCAAGCCCAGCGCCTTGTCGGCAAGCACCGTTTCCGCCGGGCCGAGCTCGATGCGCTTGGCACCATCTGCAGCACCCAGCGCGGACAGCGGCCCCAGCAGCAGGGTGGCAACGATGAAAGTGAGTTTGAGGCTCATGGTGGGTCGCTGAACGCGCTCACAGCTTCTTCAAGATGGCAGCGACCTTGTCCTCAAACACCTTCTGCCACTCCGGGGCCAGCAGGCAGTCGCAGTCCTCCTGTGCGAAGCCTTTGTTCTTCCGCCGCTCGGCGGTCGGGGCGTAGTAGATGTAGCCGTTGGTGTAGCCGGCGACGAAGGTGAACGGCGCCGGGGCGCGCTTTTTGATGCCGAGGCCGACCTCGACGGTCAACTCGCCGGGGAACGTCACCAGCACGAAGTCGCCGATGCGCAGGCCGACGACCTCGACGTCAAGCGTCGGTTTGCCGGCGGCGTCATTTTGCGCCTTGTGCATCTTGAGCAGATTCAGGTTCACCTGGAGCCGCGTGAGTTGCTCCATGATGTGGACGTTGCGGATGTAACCCTCCAGGTTCGCGCGGTTCTCGGCGTCGAGCTTGGCAAGGTCGTCGCGGCCGAGGGATTTTTCCAGCAGGTAGCGATGGCTGGCATAGGACGGGTAGTTGGTGGCGAGGTTGTATTGCACGAAGAGCGGGATGAAGGTTTTGAGGTTCAGGCTCGTGCCGCGCAACGACTGAAGCAGCCGCGTTTGCTCGGCCTGGATCGCGGCGATGCGCCGCTCGATGTCGGTGGCGCGGGGCAGGGCCAGCGTTTCATGGATCACGCGCAGCCCGCCGTCCTCGCGCGTCTGGATTTGGCGCAACGCGCGCAGGGCGCTCAGGCCCAGCAGGTTTCCGAGCGTCTCGGCGTCGCGGGGATTGTGGACGTCTTTGTATTGGACCGGGTTGATGTCGCCGCAGCAGCCTTGCAGGAAGAGGGCGACCGCGCCGTCGCCGAGACCGTCCTCGATGGCCCGCGAGGCGAATCCGGTGATGTCCGCCGTGTTGCGGCGGCTCGGCACAGTCTGGATGGGATGGACCGCGAAGTTGTAGAGGGCGGCCAGCGGACGGCCGTCCATCCGGTCGAAACGCAACAGACCAATCTCCGGGTCTATCGGCCCGATGCCGACGACCTCCTCGTCCGGCGCGAGCGAATAGGCGTGGCGCACATCGGTCTCGCTGCCGCGGATCGAGACCAGGGTCGCGCCGACGATAAAGACCGCAAGCCCTATATGCGCCAGCCACATGCCGTAATAGCTGCGGCTATAGCCGAG
>JAOACV010000596.1 GCA_026417675.1 Verrucomicrobiia bacterium | reverse complement strand
CCTTCCAGCCTTCGAATGTTCGCGCGGATTTTTTCCGCTAGGAACATCAGGACTTCCTCCGGCACGTGGAAGCCAAGCAGATGTTGTTTCTTTTGCAAAATCGCAATGCGCGTCTCCAAGTCCGGCGGCTGCAAGTCCACCGTCTGGCCCCACTCGAACCGCGTGATCAGCCGTTCTTCCAAGCCGGCAATCTCCGAGGCGGGACGGTCGCACGAGATGACGATCTGCTTGTGTGCGTCAAACAACGCGTTGAAGGTGTGGAAGAATTCCTCCTGCGTGCTTTCTTTGCCGGCCAGCGAGTGGATGTCGTCCACGAGCAGGATGTCGGCGTTGCGATAGCACCTGCGGAAGCTGGTCATAGTCTTGCTGGCTAGGGCGTCAATGAACCCGTTGAGGAATTGCTCGCAGGTGACATAGACCACTCGCATCCGGTTGCGACGCGCCAGCACATAATGACCAATCGCTTGCAATAGATGGGTCTTGCCCAGTCCGGTGGCGCCGTAAATAAACAGCGGGTTGTAGGCCCGGCCGGGCGACTGCGCGACCGACAGCGCGGCCGCATGGGCCATCTCGTTGTTGGGGCCGACCACGAAATTCTCGAACGTGTTACGCCGATGCAACGCGGGCGCGCCTGGAGCGCGTTGCTCCGCCGACGCCATCTCGACGCGCGGTTCCAGCAGCTCTTTGGCCGCAGCTTCTTTCGGCTCGCGACCAACCGGCAGGGACGCGAACTTCAGAGTGATCCGTTGTCCGCTCACGGCAGTCAGCGCCTTGTCTATGACGTGCCCGTAGTTTTCCTGCAGCCACACCTCATAGAAGTCGTTTGGCGTGCCCAGCGTCAGCGTATTGGCCGACAATTCGATGGGTTTCAACGGCGCGAACCAGAGATTGAAAAGCTCCTGGCTTACATCCGAGCGCAACAACTCACACGCCCGCTGCCACACGACAACGGCATCAGCGTTGTTCACAGACATACCCTCCTCGTTACCGAGCCAAAAATCCTCAAAAAACAAAGTTGTTCACAGCCTTTTTGCGGTTTGCCGCGACCCGGCGGAACCGCCGTTGCTGCTTGGTTCAGCGGCTTTTTCTGCCTCCAAACCAGAGCCTTTCACGACGCCAACCGCCTGCGGAACCCAAAGACTGAGCAGAAACGGCCCAAATCCGACGGCACGCGTCCGCGTGCGCTCGAGCGATGAAACTCCAAAAACCACACTTATTCACAACTTGCTCACAGGCCTGTTTTCTCCTGTCCGGCTCGCCGCAGGCGCGCGGAGCCTAGTGATCCGGCGCGCGTTGGGCAAGAAGAATTTTCAAAAATTTTTCTGCTCGGTTCAAGCAGCGGCACCCTGCGTGCGAGTTGATGCGGCGGAAGCCAGCGCTAGAATAATCTCGTGCAACACCGGATTCACCTGGGGCACATCGCTATGGAGACTCGCGGCAGATGAAACAACATCTCGACAGCACCTGCGCGCTGGTGGTCGTGGACGTGCAAAATGATTTCTGTCCCGGCGGCGCGTTGCCGGTGCGCGACGGTGATCAGGTCGTCGCGCCGTTGAACCGCTATGCCGCTATCTTCGCGCACGCTGGCGCGGCGGTGATCGCTACCCGCGACTGGCATCCTCCCGACCACTGCTCGTTCCGCCCGCAAGGCGGCCCCTGGCCGGTTCACTGCGTGCGCGGCACGCCGGGCGCGGCGTTCCATCCGCAATTGAAACTGCCGCCGGGCGCGATCATCATCTCGAAAGCCGAGAACCCTGCGGTCGAGTCCTACTCGTTCTTTGGCGACTCCGGCTTGGAGCACCCGCTGGCCGGGCGCGGCATTCGCAAGTTGTTCATCGGCGGCCTCGCCACCGACTACTGCGTGAAGTGGACCGCGCTCGACGCCCTCCGGCGCGGCTTCGTCACTTGCCTGTTGACCGACGCCATTCGCGGCGTCGAAGTCCATCCCGGTGACAGCGCCGCTGCGGTGGAGGAGATGAAGGCCGCCGGCGTCATTCTCCTGCGCTTGGAAGACTTCTGATCTCTTCGCATGAGACTAAAACATGAGACGGTTGTTCCACAGTTTTGCTCGGTNCCCGGCTGCGGAGCGATCCTGGTCTCGTCGCCCGCGAGGACGGGTGGCGAGCGAGCGCCCACACGAGGCTGGCGTTGGCGGGCGGGCCGGGGCATACTCGCTGCCGTTGTGAAGGCGGCTCGCGGCTGAGTTGAGCCGCCAGACAACTGGAGTTGACATTATGAAAACCCGATCACATCCAACCCGCGCTGCCTGCTCCATGCTGCTCCTCGCCTGCATCACCGCTTTCGGCGCGGCGAAGTCCAACCCGATCCAAATCGAAAACCGAAAACCCGGCGCAGCCGACTGGCAGCTCACGCGCGTGCGGCTCGACAAGGCGGGCGGCTACCGTTCGCCCGCGATCGAGGGTTACTGCTCGCAGCGATCGGTGAGCACGGGCGAGTCGTTCGACCTCATGGTAAGCTCCAATCCACCGGCGCGC
>JAOACV010000595.1 GCA_026417675.1 Verrucomicrobiia bacterium | reverse complement strand
GTTTGGTGGCCGGGATTTGGCGCAACACCTCCATCAATTCGCGCCGGCCGCGCGGGTCGAGGTCGCTCGTGGGTTCGTCCAACGCCAGCACGCGCGGCTCGCACGCGAGCACGCCGGCCAGGCAGACGCGGCGTTTCTCGCCGTGGCTGAGGTGCATCGGCACCCGCTTCTCAAACCCCGACAAGCCCACCTGTTTGAGCGCGCTGTGGACGCGCCCGGCGAGATCGGGGTCGGCCAAGCCGAACTGCTGCGGCCCAAAAGCGACATCCTCAAACACCGTGGGGCAGAAAAGCTGGTCGTCGGGGTCTTGAAACAACAGGCCGACCGCGCGGCGCATGCTGGCGAGGTTGGATTCGGTGAGCGGTTCGCCCCAGATGAAGACGGAGGGCGCGCCGCCCAGCCGCTCCGGCAGAATGCCGTTGAGATGAAGAAGCAAGGTGGACTTGCCGGCGCCGTTGGGGCCGATCAGACCCACGCACTCGCCCTCGGCCAGGGAGAAACTGACGCCCCGCAACGCCTCGGTGCCGTCGCTGTAGCGATAGCGCAAGTCGCGGAGTTCGAGCGCGGCGCTCATCGCCACCCCCTCGCGCACATTGCAGCGTAGATGCGTTCGGCGCGCTCCGTGGAACGAATGAAAAGCTGCCCGATGACGCTCGCGAGCGAGCGCCACACCAGACCGCGCCTTCGCAAGAACGTCCTGCTGGCGCGCGCGCGGCTCATGCGGCGGGTTTCCTCCACCAGCACGAACAGGTAGCGATACATCAACGCCAGCGTTGTCACCATCAGCGACGGCACGCGCAGACGCTTGAACACGCGCAGCACATCGGCAAACGGCGTTGTGTTGGACAACAGGATCATCGTCAGCAGGCACAGGTTCGCCTTCAGCAGGATCGTCAGAAAGACGCGTCCGCCCTGCGGCTGGAACAACGTCAGCAGCGCGACGCCCGCGGCGAACGGCTCCAGCCACAGCAGCCGTTTCACGAGAAACCCCGTCGGAATCCGGCTCATGGCGGCGATGGCGATCAGCACGGCGCCCACCGCGGCGAACCCTGTCGGCTGCGTCAGCGGACACGCAACCGTCGCGAGCACCAGCCCGACAGCGACGGCCAGCTTCACGGCCGCCGGCGCGCGGTGGACGGGACTGTCGGACCGGCTGTGGTAATCAAAAAAGTCCAATCGAACCATGATCGCGGGCGCATCTAATCAGAGAGCGCCGCCGCGGCGCAAGCGGGTTGTCCCGGCAGGGTCGCGCCGCGGCTACACATCGAAAATCACCGTGGCCGTCCAGCCGTCGGGAGTTTGCTGCACGGAGAGTTGATGATAGGTGACGGCTTTGATTTCCTCGAAGACCTCGGACCGCTCGAAATTCACCGCGCCGCCCTCCATCTGCGCCACCAGCCTGCGCGGGTCGGGAAACTGTAGGCGGTAGTGTTGGAAGACCACGTTCTCAGCGCTCAACCGGAAGAGCAGTTCGGAGAGCCAGCGCACCAACAGTTCGTCGGTCGAGTCGGCGGTCAACTCGATCTTGAGCAAGCGCCGGTCGGCAAGTTCGAAGCGGCCCTGCACCTCGTAGAGCGCGCCGGCCGCGTGGACGAACAACTCCTCCAGCGTCCGGCCATAGACGCGCACGCCGATGTCGGCGGTGTGCTCGAAAAACTCATAGGGTTTCATCGGCTTGTCTCGCCTTCCGCTTGGAGTCGCAACTGCCCGCACGCGGCGGCGATGTCGGCGCCCTTCTCGATGCGCAACGTGGCTTGCACGCCGCGGCTCTTCAGGCGCGCCGCGAAGGCGTAACAGCGTTTCAACTCGGGCCGACGCCACTCCAAGCCTTCCACGGGGTTGTAGGGAATCAGGTTCACCTTCGCGTGGACGCGCCGCGCCAGCGCGGAGAGTTCGTCGGCCAGGTTGAGGCTGTCGTTGACCTCCTCGATGAGGACGTATTCAAACGTCAGCATCCGGCCTTTGGTGCGCGCGTAATACTCGCACGCCTCCATCAGATCGCGCACCGGATGCTTGCGGTTGACCGGCATGATCCGGTCGCGGACCTCGTCGTTCGGCGCATGGAGCGAGACGGCCAGACGAACCTGCATCGCCTCCCTCGCGAACTTGCGAATCTGCGGCGCCAGGCCGACGGTCGAGACGGTGATCCTGCGCGCGCCGATGTTGAGGCCCCACGGCGCGTTGAGGGTGTGCAGCGCCTTCATCAGGTTATCGTAGTTGGCCAGCGGCTCGCCCATGCCCATCACCACAACGTTCTCGACGCGAAAATCAGGGTCTGGCTCGCCGCGCGCGCCACCGACACAAACGCCCCGCGTGCGCCCGATGCGCGTGACCATCAGCACTTGGTCCACAATCTCTCCCACGCTGAGATTGCGCCGAAATCCCGCCAGCCCGCTCGCGCAGAATGCGCAGCCGTAGGCACAGCCGACTTGCGTGGACACGCAAACCGTGTGGCGCTCCGACTGCGAGGTCAGCCCCGGCGTGGCGGGAATGAGCACCGT
>JAOACV010000594.1 GCA_026417675.1 Verrucomicrobiia bacterium | reverse complement strand
TCGAAGATGCCCACGACGGTCCAATCGGCCTTGCCCGCGTGAAACGTTTCGCCGAGCCGGCAGTTCTTGAACCGGTCGGCGATGCGACGGCTGACGACGCACTCGTGCACGCCGGGCCGGAACATGCGGCCTTCGCTGAGCCGGATGGCGGGGCGCAATGCCAGGCCCTGCGGGCCAATGCCGCGAACGATGACGTTGGCGGTGCCGCTATCGAGCCGGTCGAGGAGGATCAGCACGATGATTTCGGCCGAGAGCATCGGCTCGCCGCTTGCGTCGCGGGCGATCTCGTCGCGGTATTTGAACAGGCGGACCTTGGCGCGCTCGATCTGGCTGGAGCTTTCGGCGGTGGAGCCTTTGCGGAGCACGAGCAGGTTGCGCGCGTCGCCCGTGTTGATGTAGGTGGCTTGCAAGCCGCGCGCGAGCGCCATGACCATCACAAACACCGCCACCACCAACGCGATGCCGAGCATGGTCGCCAGCGTCGAGCGCCAGCGCACGACCAAGTTGCGAATGTTGTATTTGATCGGGATGGCCATCGGTTTACTCCGGCGCGCGCAGACGGTCCACTACGCTGGCGCGGATGGCGCCGTAGGCCGGCACGAGGCTGCTGAGCACGCCCAGCGCGGCCGCGATCAACAGGCCGGCGGCCAGGATTTGCGCGGTGACCTCGAACTTCACGAAGAAGCCGCGCGAAAGCGAGTAGATGTCGAGGTGGCTGGCGAGGAACCATGCGCCGAAACAGCCGATCAGGCCGCCGGTCATGGCCAAGCCGAACGACTCGGCCAGGATCAGCCCGAAGACCATCCGGGCATTGAAGCCAATCGCCTTGATCACGGCGATTTCCCGCGCGCGCTCGCGGATGGTCATGCCCATCGTGCTGGCGGTGACCAAGATCATGGTGAAGACGACCACTGAGCAGATTGAACCGATGAGGACGCGCACGTTGCCAAACCACGACAGAAAGCCGAGCTGGAACGCGCGTTCGGTCTCCGTCTTGGTGGCGGCGGCGGAGTTGGCAAACATCTTGTCAATGCGCTCGATCAGCTCCGGCATGACTTCGGCGTTTTCCGCCCGCAGCCAGAACATGCCCGCGACGCTCCATTTGCCGAGCGCCTCGTCGAGGTAGTCGTGGTGGAAAAACAGGTTGGTCTCGTCAATACCGCCTTCATAGACGCCGCGGATGACCAGTTCGAGATTGCAGGGCCATGCAGTCCCCAGCAACGTAATGCGGTCGCCGAGCTTCCAGCCGAACCGTTGCATGGTCTTGCACCCGACGATGCAGGCGGTTTTCTCCTTAATGAACGCCTCGCGCTGCTCCGGGTCCACGCGCGCCTCGGTGAAAATGTTGAACAGCCGGTCCGCGTCGCAAGCGAACTGGCTGAAGAAGTTCTTCTCGTCAATGTAGATGCCGCCAAACCAAGTGAATTTGCTGCACCATTTCACGCCGGGGATGCGTTCGATGCGCGACTGATATTTCTGCGGCAGAACGTTGGCCAACGAAACTTTGTGCCGCACCACCAGCCGCAGGGCCGCGTCGTCAACCTCCGGCGGCTCCGTCAGTTCCCGCAGCGCCGTTTGCAGCACGGTGAACAGGAAGAGGCTGAGGGCGACGCTGAACACCGTCAGCGTCAGCCGCCGCTTGTTGCGCAGCGCGTTGCGGAGGATGAAGCCGTGGAGGGTCATCGGAGCAATGAAACGTGATTCGGAGCCACGCTTCGCTGTTGGCGTTCTACGTTCTTGTGTTCTTGCGTTTTACGTCCTTTCTCCATTCAACAACTCGCCCTTCTCCAAATGCACCATGCGCCCGGCGTAGGCGGCCGCCTTGGGATCGTGGGTGACCATGAGGATCGTCTTGCCGGCGTCGCGGTTGAGTTGTTGCAGCAGCGTCAGCACGTCGGTTGCGGAGTGCGCGTCGAGGTTGCCGGTCGGTTCGTCGGCGACGATCAAGGTCGGATCAGTCACCAACGCACGCGCGATGGCCACGCGCTGTTCCTGGCCGCCTGACATCTGGCCGGGACGGTGGTCCATCCGGTCTCCCAGCCCGACCAGGGCCAGCGCCGCCTCGACATGCTCGCGACGCTCGCTCGCGGAAAGTTGTGTCAGCAACAGCGGCAGCTCGACGTTCTCATAAGCGG
Source organism: Verrucomicrobiia bacterium (assembly GCA_026417675.1). GTDB lineage: Bacteria > Verrucomicrobiota > Verrucomicrobiia > CAIQCK01 > CAIQCK01 > JAOACV01. The sequence continues at coordinate 382 of JAOACV010000594.1, read as the reverse complement.
TAAGCACGGGGATCAGATTGAAGGTTTGGAAAACAAAGCCGACGTGTTGTTTGCGCCACTCCGCCAGATCGGTCTCGTTCAGCTCGCCGACGTTGACGCCCTGCACGACACAGAGGCCGCTGGTGGCGCGGTCAATGCCGGCGATGATGTGAAGCAACGTGCTCTTGCCCGACCCGCTCGGCCCCATCAGCGCGACGAATTCGCCCTCGCCGATATCGAGCGAGACGCGGTTGAGCGCCACCACCTCGCTGTCGCCGTGGCGATAGACGCGCGAGAGATCGCGGATTTGGACGATCGGTTCTGGCATGATCTACGGCGGTTACTTCCTTCGCCGATCCCGCCGGGCGGCGTCGTTGTAAATGGGGCCGAACCAGTTGTCCAC
>JAOACV010000593.1 GCA_026417675.1 Verrucomicrobiia bacterium | reverse complement strand
GTGTAGGGTCGGCCGGCAAACGCGATCATCGCGATGCGGTCATTCTCGCGGCGCTGAATGAACTCGCGCACCACATCGCGCACGACGTCCACGCGGCTGCGACGGCGGCCTTCCTTTTCGAAATCCTCCGCCAACATGCTGCCCGACACGTCGAGGCAGAGCACGATGTCAATGCCCTCGGTGATTTGCTTCTCCTCCCCGATCGGCTTTTGAGGCCGCGCAAACGCAAGGATGAGGCAGCCCAGCGCCGCCGCGCGCAACAACGGCAGGCCCCGCCCCAACCGCAGCCACGGCGACGGCGGCACATGGCGCATCGGCGACACCGACGCGAACCGCAGCGACGCGGTCCAGCGCCGACGACGCTGTTGCCACACCAGCCACGGCACCGCGGCCAGTAGCAGCAACAGCCAGGGATGGGCGAAGGTGAAGTTCATGCGCCAACGATGCAATGATGGGGTAGTGGAGCGATGGAGCAATGTCCGGCGGAAAAACCAACATTCCAACGCTCCAACACTCCAATAATCCGCCGAATCCTCATGCTGCCTCTGCCTCCCTTGCCGGTTCCTGCGGCACCGTTTCATCCACAAACCGGGTCGCCGCGCCGAGCGCGTTTTCCATGGCCGCCGGGCCGGGGCGGAATCGGGCGAACTTGACTAGGTCGCACTGCGTCAGGAATTCGGCGAGAAGTTCCTTGTGCGACGGACGCAGACGCTGCGCACGGGCCATGTCCTGCAAAAACTCCTCCGTCGTCTGCTCCGGCGCACGCAGGCGGAACTGGCGCTCGATGTAGTGGCGCACGGCGTCGGAGACCTCGACGTAGAACGCCTCGACCTCGCCCGCGAGCATTAGCCGTCGGGCTGCCTCCAGCCGTTCGCGCGCCTCCTCGACCGCGTTCTTGCGCGGAACGAACACCCGCTGGGCGTCCTGCCGGCGTTTCCGCTGCACCAACCACACCCCCGCCGCCACGACAATCAGCAACACCGCGGCTGCGGCGGCCCACACCCACCACGGCAGCGGGATGGCCACATCGGGCTTGATGTCGCGGATGTCGTTGGTGTTCACAGCAGTGATTGGTGATTCGTAAGTCGTGATTCGTAATTCGTCCTGCCAATCACGAGTTGCGAATTACAAATCACGGTCTCAGTGTCTTGCCTCTCGCATTCGGAAAAACTTGATCAAGGGTTTCAGGTAGTCCTCGTCGGTTCGCAACTCGACCACATCCACGCCGCAGTTGCGGAGCGTCTGCGCGCGATGACGCTGTCGCAGCGTGGCCAGTTCCCAATACTTGCGCCGGCTCGGTTCGTGTGATGCGTCGAACAACACGCGGCTGCCGCTTTCGGCGTCTTCCAACTCGACAATGCCGACCGGCGGCAATTCCAGTTCGCGCGGGTCGGTGATGGCAATCGCCACCAGGTCATGGCGCTGGTTGGCCACGCGCAACGTCTTCTCGTAGTTCTCGGCGATGAAATCGGAGATCAGGAACGTCACCGTCTTTCGCGAACTGGTCCGATCGAGCCGGCGCAGCGCGGCGGGAATGTCGGTGCGGCTGCCGGCGGGGCGGAAGTAGAGGATGTCGCGGATGACGCGCAGGACGTGTGTCCTGCCTTTCTTGGGCGGCACGAACAGCTCGACGTGATCGCTGAACATGATGAGGCCGACCTTGTCGTTGTTGCGGATGGCTGAGAAGGCCAGCACCGCAGCGACCTCGGCGGCCAGTTCGTTTTTAAGCTGGCGCACGCTGCCGAAAATCTCCGACCCGCTCACGTCCACCAGCAGCATGACCGTCAATTCGCGCTCCTCGGTAAACTTCTTGATGAACGGATGGCCCATGCGCGCGGTGACGTTCCAGTCAATCGTGCGGATGTCGTCGCCCGGCTGATACTCGCGCACCTCGCTGAACTCCATGCCGCGCCCCTTGAAGACGCTGTGATATTGCCCGCCCAGCACGTCGTTAACCGCCCGACGGGTGGTGATCTCAATCTGGCGGATTTTCTGGATGATCTCGCGGGGGAGCATGGCAGAAGTTAAGAGTTCAAAGTTAAGAGTTATGAGTTGGCGTGCGCAGCTATCCTCCGTGCGTCGCAATTCTTAACTCTTAATTCATAACTCTTAATTGCTTTCACGGCACCGGCACCTCGTCAAAGATGCGCTTCACAATATCCTCGCTCGCCACGTCCTCAGCTTCGGCTTCGTAGGTGGGAATGACGCGGTGGCGCAGCACGTCCATGCCGATGCTCTTGATGTCCTGGGGCGTAACGTAGCCGCGGCCGTGGAGGAAGGCGTAGGCTTTGGCGGCCAGCGTCAGGTAGATTGTCGCGCGCGGCGACGCGCCGTATTCGATCAGGCCGCCCACGTCAATCTTGTAGGCCTTCGGTTCGCGCGTGGCGTGGACAATGTCCACGATGTAGTTCTTCGCCTTGTCGTCCACGTATATCTGGTTGACGGTCTCCCGGGCTTCAACGATTTCCTGCTTCGATGCGACGGGCTGGATTTCCGTCCGGTGCAGCAGGTCCACCC
>JAOACV010000592.1 GCA_026417675.1 Verrucomicrobiia bacterium | reverse complement strand
GTGATGAGAAACTCCATCGCTAGGAAAACATGATGAAACGCGCGATCCTCATGTAGACCTAGGGAGCACAAGAACATGATTTGCCTCACCGGTGACATGCATCATTCGTCGTTGATGATCAACGACCAGAAATACATCGGCAATCCGGCGTTGACGGAAATTCGCATCGCGCAGAAGTATGTGGAGCTTCTTGAGAAATACGGCGTGAAAGCCACGCTCTACATTTGTGGGCGGTGTTTCACGGAGGAATGGGATGACCTCGCGCCGGTCGTGGCCAGTCCGTTGGTCGAGGTCGGCGGCCACATGTTTAACGCACGGTTTCCGCGTGAATGTTTCGACGCCTACGGCGAGAAGACCGGCCTCTGGAACGGGCCGCGCTGGTATCAGGACTGGGACATCCGCCGCAACGTCGAGGTGGTGCGCGAAAAAACCGGACGCCAGATCGTGTCTTGGCGGGCGCACAGCTACAAGGTGGACCGCAACACCTACGAGTTGATGGCAGCGCACGGATTGAAGCTGACTTCCGACACGGTCGAGAAGGACAACCGCTGGCCGAAGCGCATCGAGTCGGGCATTATCAGCCATCCGATGAACGTGATTCCCGACCACGACCATCTCTACCACGCCCATCGCACGCGCGAGTATGTCGAGCGTATCAACGCCCAAGGTTACGGCGCGGATGATTTTGGCGCGGTGAGCTACACGATCGAAGAGTGGGGCGACCTCGTGCTTCGCCAAGCCGCGGCGATTGACGATCAGGGCGGCATTGCGACGGTGCTTTGCCATCCGCTGTGCATGTGGCTGGCCGACCGCTTCAGGACGTTTGAACGGCTGCTTGAAAACTTTGCCAAGCGGCGCACGATTTTCGCGTGTGACATCATCAGCCTGATGGATGAAAGGACAACACCATGAAAACTCTCATTTACCTGAACGGCAAACTGATCCCGGAAGAGGAAGCCAAGATTTCCATCTGGGACATCGGGTTCATGTATAGCGCGGTGTTCATGGAGGCGGCGCGCACGTTCCGTCACAAGATTTTTCGCTTGGACGACCATCTGGCGCGGATGGACGACACGATGCGTTACGTGGGACTGAAACCGTTGGTCTCCAAGAGTGAGATGGCCGCCATCGTGCAGAAGACGGTGGATGCCAACCTGCATCTTTTTGCCGAGGACGACGATTGCTGGATGTGCTGGCAGGTAACGCCCGGCACCGGCTTCCCGCATCCGATGATGAAAGGGAAATCAAAGAGCGAGCCGACCGTAATGTGCTACGTCAGCCCGTTGCCCTACGACGAGTATTACGAGGCTTACTCCAAAGGGAAGACCGCTGTCGTTCCGACCGTGCGCAACGTGCCGCCCAGCGTCGTGGATCCGCGCGGCAAGACGCGCTTCCGTCTTCATTACTTCATGGCCAAGCTGGAGTCCCAAGCCGTTGACCCGCACGCTTTCGCGCTGCTGCTGGACACCGAAGGCTACGTCACCGAAGGAACCGGCGCGAACTTCTTTGTCGCCAAGGACGGCGTCCTCTACACGCCCACCACGCGCAACATCCTCGAAGGCGTCAGCCGCCGCGTCGTGATGGAACTGGCTGGCGAACTTGGCATCCCGGTCGTCGAGCGCGACCTGACGTTGTTCGATGTTTATCGCGCCGACGAAGCGTTCTGGACGACTTCCTCCTACTGCATGTTGCCCTGCCCGCGCGTCAACCACGTGCAACTCCCGCAATGTCCGGGGCCATTGTTCGAGAAGCTCATCGCGGCCTGGAGCGCGAAAGTCGGCGTGGACATCATCGGGCAGGCGCGCAAATATCACACGCGCCCCAGCAACATCTGGCGCGAGGCGGCTCCGGCAACCGGAAAACAATGAAAGGAATCCCAGCATGGCAAAGATCATCATCGTAGGGCTCGGTCCGTTGGGCATGAAAACCGCGCGTTTTGCTCTTGAACGCAAGAGCATCGAAATCGTCGGCGCAGTGGACATCAACCCTGCTCTCGTCGGCAAAGACCTCGGCACACACTGCGGCCTGCCGAAGATGGGCGTGACCATCCGCCCGAATCTCAGGGCGGCGCTCCAAGGGGCGAAGGCCGATTGCGCCGTGCTGACGACCGTTTCCAGCATCGCGAAGCTGGAGAGCCAAGTGGCCGAGGCGGCCCAGTGCGGGCTGGACGTGGTCAGCACGTGCGAGGAACTCTCCTTCCCGTGGCGCACCGCGCCCGCAGTGGCGCGGCGGATTGACGCCGTCTGCCGCAAACACGGCGTCACCTGCCTCGGCACGGGCGTCAATCCGGGCTTTCTCATGGACTTTCTGCCCTGCATCCTGACGGCGGTCAACCAGTGCGTCCGCAAGATCACCGTGCAGCGCGTGCAAGACGCGTCGGTCCGGCGCATCCCGTTCCAGCAGAAAATCGGCGCCGGACTCACGCTGACCGAGTTCCGCCAAAAGCAAGCGGCGGGCACGTTGCGCCACGTCGGGTTGACGGAATCGGTTCACATGATCGCGCACGCCATGAACTGGAAAC
>JAOACV010000591.1 GCA_026417675.1 Verrucomicrobiia bacterium | reverse complement strand
GAACAGCGTCTGATGCCCGCGCGCCCAGAGTTCCTCGACGATCGGTTTCGGCGTCGGCCAGAAGATGGTCTCGAAATGCTCGAAAGAGATGAACGGCACGCAGCCGCGATGCATCCAAAGACCGACCGGCACGTTCTTGTTCGGGTCGGCGCCCATCAGCGCGACGTGGAGCAGGTGCGGCTGGAGCGCCTCGCAGAGCTTCTGCACTTTCTTGGGCCGCTCCATGAGGTCGGAGCAAAGGCCGAGGTAGCCGCGGAACTTGTCGGCGATGATGTCCAGCGGCGCTTTGAGGATACCGGAGATGGCGGAAACGGTGCCCGCCTCGGAGCGCATCCGGGCGATCTGGGCGCCGAAGCTGCTGAAGTAATGCAGCATCGCCATGCCGCCTTTCACGAACGAGAGGTTGTTGCGGTAAGTGTTCGGCTTGCCCGGAGCGACGACGTCGGCGGAAACGCGCGGCAGCCACACGTCGTAGAGCCAGCCAACCGGGTTGGCGATGAACGCGTCGTATTCGTCCGGCCGCATCCACGCTTCTTCCTCGGCCGGCTCGACGTATTGGAAACCGTAGGTGGCCGGAATGTGGATGCCGGGCACGGCGTAGTATTTCATGCCGATGGCCTGCGTGAGGCCGGCCCAGCCATAGACCATGTTGGGCACCGTAGCGTCCCAGTCGAAGTCTTTGCAGCATTTCAGCGTCGCGTCAAAGGCGTTCTGAAAATCCTGCGCAAGCTCCTGGCAGTCATAGCCGGCGTATTCGCCGATGAACTCCGCAACAAACGGCCGGATTGGCACGCGATCGGGCTTGCCCTTGCGCATGGCGGTGACGTAGCGACGGAGTCGTTGCTGGTAGAGTTGCTCCATGTTGTCGGCCATCGTTGTGTCTCCTTCCAAACCGGCTGTGTTGAACAAACCAGCGCTTTTCAGCGCAACGGGCGCGCAGTATAGGTTGAAGGGGCAAACTCGACAAGCGGAGCTTTTTGGTTTTTAACCGTTCAGACCCCCTGGAGCATCTCGCTTACGAACCTGGCGCCGCGAGTTTGACGGCGAGGTCAGCGCGGACCAGTGCCTCCTCTGCGCCGCGCACCAGCACGATCTTGCTACGGGATTTTTCGCCGCGGAGCAGTCGGCATTGCGACCGCCGCACACGCAGGGTCTCGGCAAGAAACTCCAGCAGCGCCTCGTTGGCTTTGTCCTCGACCGGCGGAGCCTTCAGGCGGATCTTCAGCTCGTTGCCGTGCAAGCCGGCCACGCCACTGCGCGACGCGCCCGGTTGGACTCGCACGGAAAGCTCGCATCCCTCCGATGTTTGTCTTATGAACGGCACGCCGGAACGTAACGCATAATTGCCGAGATGAAAACTTTTCATTGGCTGTTGCTGACACTGGTATTCGCGGGCGCGCACGCGGAAGAGCGCGGCACGTTCACCGCCACCGCGCTGCCGCGCATCGGCCCCGAAGACGCCGCCATCAAAGACTTGCTTGCGCTTTACACGACGCCGGCGGGCGAAATCGCCTATCGGATGGAGACGGTGCCGACCAACGCGCCGGTGTTCGATGTTAGTTTCCCCTCGCCGGTCAAGAGTCCGCACGCCGAGAACAACACGGTCTGGTGTCGCTATTTCGCCGCAACGACGACCGGCAAACACCCGGCGGTGGTGATGCTTCACCACGCCGAGGGCGCGACGCACTTGGAAGACTTCATCGCCCGCAAGTTTGCCGGCGATGGTCTGCCCACGCTGCTGGTGCAGTTCCCCTACTACGGCAAACGCAAGCCCAAGGACAAATCGAACGCCGAATTGTTGGAAAAAGCGGACATGGACACGCTCCTGACGATCCTGCGACAGGGCCTCCTCGACGCGCACCGCGCCAAGGACTGGCTGCGCTCGCGGTCGGAGGTGGACCCCAAGCGTGTCAGCATCCTCGGCATTAGTCTTGGCGCGCTTGCCGCGGCAACCATCGCCGGCGTGGACCCCGATTTCCATCGCACGGTGTTGTTGCTCGGCGGCGGCGACATCGCCGCCATTTTGAGCAGCGACTTGCCGGGGTTGCAGCGCACGCGCCGGCAGTATTTGGCCCTCGCTCCAACCGTGGATGAACTGCGTCAGAAACTGCGGTCGGTCGAGCCGCTCACTTTCGCCTATCGCGTGCCGCGCGGGTCGGTGCTGATGGTCAATGCGCGGTTGGACGACCACATCCCCGTGGCATGCACGGAGAAACTCTGGAAAGCCCTCGGCGAACCGACCATCCTCTGGCACGACACGACCCACGTCGGCATGGTTATTCACCTCTTCGACATCGCCGACCTGACCTCCGCCTTTCTGGGCGGCAAGCCGGAGGCGCCCGCGTTGACAACGATTCTGGGAACGCTGGGAGGAAAAAAGAAATAACGAGCTTGACACGGCGTGAGTTTGTCAAACGAACCGGTGGGGTCGTCGCCGGTGCGACAACGATGGCAGGGACACAGGACGCCTCGGCAGCGTCCGTCCGCCCGAAGCGCGCATCCGCCTCGCCTCTCGCCATGTGGGCGCT
>JAOACV010000590.1 GCA_026417675.1 Verrucomicrobiia bacterium | reverse complement strand
ATGCAGCACTTGCCCCAACCGCGGGCGACCAGGGCCGCGTGGCTGGTCATGCCGCCCTTACTGGTCAGGATGGCCTGCGCCTTGTGCATGCCATCTACGTCCTCCGGCGAAGTCTCTTCGCGGACGAGGATGACTTTTTCGCCCCGCGAGGCCCACTCGACCGCGTCCTTCGCGGTGAACACGACGCGGCCAACGGCACCGCCGGGGCCGGCGGGCAGACCTTTGGCGATGACGTTGGTGATCGCCTCGGCTTTCGGGTCAAGCATCGGCAGGAGCAACTCGACGAGCTGGTTGGGCGCGACGCGTTTGACGGCGGTGGCGGCGTCAATCAGTTTCTCCTTATACATGTCGGTGGCCATGCGAACGGCGGCGACGCCGTTGCGCTTGCCGACGCGGCACTGGAGCATGAACAAGCGGCCTTTCTCGATGGTGAACTCGATGTCCTGCATGTCCTTATAGTGCTTTTCCAACCGCTTCTGGATGCTGTCGAGTTCCGCGTAGAGCTTGGGCATGACCTGCTGGAGCGTGGGCATGTGCCTGCTCTGGTCGTTCTTGGAATACTCGTTGATCGGCGCGGGCGTGCGGATGCCGGCGACGACGTCCTCGCCTTGGGCATTGACCAGATACTCGCCGTAGAACTGCGGCTCGCCGTTGCCGGGGTTGCGCGTGAATGCGACGCCGGTGGCGCAATCATCGCCCATGTTGCCGAAGACCATGCTTTGGACGTTGACGGCCGTGCCCCAGTCATCGGGAATCTTCTCGATGCGGCGATACTCGACGGCGCGCTTGCCGTTCCAACTCATGAACACCGCGCCGATGCCGCCCCAGAGCTGTTCCATCGGATCCTCCGGGAACGGTTTGCCGAGCACGTCCTTGACCATCTGTTTGAATTCGCCCACCAGCGCCTTCAAATCGTCGGCGGTCAGGTCGGTGTCACTCTTGTAGCCTTTGGCGTGCTTGACCTCCTCCAGCTTCTCGTCGAGCAGCTTGCGAATGCCCTTGCCGCCCTTCGGCTCAATGCCCTCCGCTTTCTCCATCACGACATCGGAATACATCATCACCAGCCGGCGATACGCGTCATAGGCAAAGCGTGGGTTCTGGGTCTGCTCGATGAGGCCTTGGACAGTGACGTCGTTGAGGCCGATGTTGAGCACGGTGTCCATCATGCCGGGCATGGATCGCCGCGCCCCCGAACGGACCGAGACAAGCAACGGGTTCTTCGGGCAGCCGAACTTCTTGCCCATCAGCGTCTCGACCCTCGCCAGGGCGGCATCCACTTGGGGCTTCAGCTCTTTCGGGTAGGAGCGCTTGTGGGCGTAGTAATAGGTGCAGACCTCGGTGGTGATCGTGAACCCCGGAGGCACCGGCAGGCGCAACTGCGGGTGGCCCGCCATCTCGGCAAGGTTGGCGCCCTTGCCGCCGAGCAGGTTCTTCATGTCGGCGCGACCTTCGGCCTTATTGCCGCCGAAGAAATAGACGTATTTGGGCGCTTTGCCGCCTTTGGACTTCGAAGCTTTTAATTTTGCCATAATAACTGAATGTTTTTCGTTGTTTTGTTTCTAGGACCGGAAACCTCCGTTTCGGAGGAAACGCAGAGTCTAGTTATCCGCCCCGCGCTGTCAAGGACTCGTTCGCTGGCGTTCGCAATTCGACTTTGGGCGGCCAAGGGTCAGTGGTTCTTGGGCAGCGTCTTTTCGATCTGGTTCTCTCCGGACTTCATCGTCGCTTGGTGGGCGGCGATCTCTGTGCGAATGGCTTTGATCACATCAGGATGCTTCTTGGCGACATCGAATTTCTCCGGCGGGTCGTGGTTGAGATTGAACAACAGCGGCGGATCGTGGGTTTCCGTCTTGTCGTTGCCGTAACTGGCTCGCGTGATGAAGTGCGCCTTGAAGGCTCCCTTGCGCATGGCGTAACGCTGCGTGCAGCGATAGTAGAACATCGTCGTGCGGGGGCTTGGACCGGCGCCCAGTAGCAGCGGCGTGAGGTCGAGGCCGTCAATGACGCGATCCTTTGGCACCGGCGCGCCCGCCAGGGTCAGAATGGTGGTGAACACGTCCATCGTGCAGGCGATTTCTTGTGTCACGACGCCCGGCTGAATGCTGCCCGGCCACCAAAAGATGCCCGGCTCGCGCATGCCACCTTCCCACGTGCTGCCCTTGCCGTCGCGCAACAGGCCCGCCGAGCCGCCGTGGGTGTCGAAGATGAGCCATGGGCCATTGTCGCTGGAAAAGATGACGAGCGTCTTGCCGGCCAGCCCTTCGTCGCGCAGCGTTTGCAGCACCTGGCCAGCGCTCCAGTCGAGTTCTTCCACCACATCGCCGTAGAGGCCTCTCGCGCTCTTGCCGCTGAATCGCTCCGACGCGAACAATGGCACGTGCGGCATGTTGTGCGCCAGGTAGAGGAAGAACGGCCGCTCGCGCGGCGTCTCGATGAAGGCGATCGCCTGGCGGGTCAGCTCGGCCGTGAGCTCGCCCTGGGCGAGCCCGAGGTCCGCCGCCACGCGCGTCTCGCCCTTCCAGTACGAGTACGGGAAG
>JAOACV010000058.1 GCA_026417675.1 Verrucomicrobiia bacterium | reverse complement strand
GAGCTGGGCCATCTCCACCTGGAGCTTGCCTTCGCGGCTTCTGGCGCGCTGGGCGAAGATGTCGAGGATCAGTTCGGTGCGGTCAAGGATTTTGCAGCCGAAGATTTTTTCCAGGTTGCGCGCCTGCGCGGGCGAGAGATCGTCGTCGAAAATGACCACGGTTGCCTGCCGGTCTGCGGGGGCGTTGGTGATGTATTTGACGGCCAACTCTTCAGCCTTGCCGCGACCGATGAAATGCGCCGCGGTCGGCTCCTTCAGACGTTGCGTCGCCTGACCCACGATCTCCGCGCCGGCGGAGCGCGCCAGATCGGCCAGTTCGTCGAGACTGTCGCTAGCCTGGGCGTGCGTGCGGCCGGTGCGCTCCAATTCCACCAGCAGCGCCCGCTCGGTTAATCGTGTCGTTGTGTCAATCAGCTTGCGTGTCGTCGTGAATCACCTCGGGCATCAAACTAGCGGCAGGGGCCCAGAGGGTCAATGCTGCGCCGGCTCCCGCACAAACACGCCGAACTCGCGCAACTCGGCGACGAGTCGTTCGAGCGGCAGGCCGACGACGTTGGAGTAACTGCCGTCAATGGAGGCAACAATGGGCGGGCCTTCCTGGATGGCGTAGGCGCCAGCTTTATCGAGGGTGTTGACGGCCGCGATGTAGCGCTCGATGTCGGCCTCGGAGAGTTCGCGGAATTGCACCCGCGTCTCGACCACGAAATTCCGCTCGTTCCCACGAATCAAGCAGACGCCGGTGATGACGCAATGACTGCGGCCGGAGAGATTGCGCAACATGTGGCGCGCCTCATGACCGTCGCGCGGTTTGCCATACACCTGGCCGGCCAGCACAACGATGGTGTCGGCACCAATGACTAGCGCGTCCGGATGGCGCGCGGCCACATCGCGGGCCTTGAGCTGGGCATTGTGCAGCGCCAGCTCGCGCGCGCTGACGGGGTGGTCGTTGTGCTCGACGGCCTCGCTGGGCACGGCATCGAAATCGAGGCCCAGCGAGCGCAACAGTTCCTCCCGTCGCGGGCTGGCGCTGGCAAGAATGATTCTCATCGCCACCATCATAGCGGTGACGGAACGGATGAGGGAACCGAATAATCGAAACGGTTACGGTGAACTTGGCTTTCGGCGCGCAAAGAGCCTACCCCTCCGGCGGCGGGGCGGGTCACAGACCCACTGTTTTCATCACCGCACCCAGTCGGCGAATGCCTTCTTCGATTTGCGCCGAGGGGGCGCCGCCGAAGGAGAGGCGCATGCAATGCTTCGGCTTGGGGCGCAAGGGCGAGTCGCTGAAGCAAAGATCGCCCGGGACGTAGAGCACGCCGGCGTCGAGCGCGGCGCGGAAGATCGGGCCTTCGCGGCTGGTGTCCGTCTGCGGCGGTAGTTCGGGCCAGTAATACATCCCGCCGCGAACCTCCTGCCATCTCACACGGCGCGGAAAGTGCCGCTCCAGCGCGGCGCGCATGAGGTCCCTGCGTCGGCGATAACCCGCCTGCATTGCCGGCAGGTGTCGCTCGTAAACGCCCGTGCGCAACGCCAGCGCCAGCAACCGTTGGTTGAAGTTCGGCGAGCCGAAGTCCTGGTTGCCTTTCGCCCGCAGCACATGCTGCATCAGCGTCGGCGGCAGCACGCCGTAGCCGAGCCGGACGCCGCTGGAAAACGGTTTCGAGTAGGTGTTGGCATAAACGACCCTCTCGTTGGCGGGGTCGAGCGACTTGAACGACGGCGTGTCGGGCCCTTCAAACCGCAGGTCGCGATACGCGGCGTCTTCCAGAATGAAAAGCGGGTGGCCGGCCGCCGCCTCGTAATGCCGCACGATGGCCAACGTCTCGCGTTTCTTCTCGAAGCTCATCGTCCGTCCCGTCGGGTTTTGGGAATAGGTCACCAAGTTGAGCAATTTCAAGCGTCGCAGATCGCCGGTGTCTTTCAGTCGCTGCAACGTTTGTTTCAGGCCGTCCAGCGACAGGCCGTCCGACTCCAACGGGACTGGCGCGGCGCAAATGCCCATCGCCTCGACGATGCCAAGATAGACGAAGTAGGTCGGGTCCTCGATGATGACGATGTCGCCGGGGTCACAGAGGACTTCGCTGACTAGGTAAAGCAACTGCTGCGAGCCGTTGGTGATCACCACATCCTCCGGCGAGAGCGCCGCGCCCGGCGCGAGGCCGTCCTGCCTGCACACGTAATCAAGCGTCAGCTTTCGCAACTCCGGGTCGCCCTCGGTCGAGCCGTATTGGAGCGCAATTCGGGCGCCTGCATCGTCGCGGAGCAGTTCGTCCACGAGGGCGCCGACCTCGCCCACGGGCAGGGTTTCATCGTCCGTGAACCCCACCGCGAGCGAGATCAGCTCGGGCCGCTCCAGCGTCAGCCGCATCAACCACGAGATCGGCGGATCGCTGCAGCGGCAGGCGAGGGAGGAGAGGAAGGCGGGTTCGCTCATGGTGACGTGTGAGTTTTGACTTATGATTCGCGACAGGCTGCCCATTACGAATCACGGATTCACGATTTACGCCTCCTCCTCAATGCCGCCTCCACCCTGACCGCCGGCCAGCAGTTGACCACATCGTCGCGGGTCAGCCAGCCTTTGCGGGCGATGCCGACGCCGATGGCCAGGTATTGCAGGTCGGGAATGCTGTGCGCGTCCGGGTTGATGGCGCATTTGACGCCCAGTTCCTTGGCGAACTTCCACCAGCGCCAGTCGAGGTCGAGCCGCCAGGGGTGCGCGTTCAGCTCGATGATGACGCCGTATCGGGCGCACGCCTCGATGACGGCGCGCAGATCCACCGCGTAAGGCTCGCGCGAGAGCAACAAGCGCCCCGTAGGATGACCGAGCATCGTCACATGGGGATTGGACAGCGCCTTGATGATGCGCGCGGTCGTGGTCTTCTCGTCCTGCGTGAAGCCGCGATGGACCGATGCGACGACGAAATCGAATTCCGAGAGCAGCTTGTCCGGATAATCGAGCGAGCCGTCCTCCAGAATGTCGCACTCGATGCCGGCGAAGATGCGGAAGCCCTTTTTCCGAAACTTCTCGTCAAGCTTGCTGATTTCGGCGATGTGGTCGGGGATCTGGTCCTCCTTGATTCCTCGCGCCTGGAACTGGCTCTTGCTGTGGTCGCCGGTCCCGTAGTAGTCGAGGCCCAGATCGAGCGCGGCGTTGGCCATGGCCTCGATCGTCTCGATGCCGTCGCTCCAGGTGGAGTGATTGTGCAACGTGCCCTTGAGGTGCTCTTTCTCGACCAACTTCGGCAGTTGGCCCTCTTCGGCCGCCTCGATCTCGCCCATGTCCTCGCGCAACTCCGGCGGGATATAGTCCAGTTCGAGGGCGTCGTAGATTTCCTCCTCGGTGCGGCACTTGATGACACTGCCCTTGTCCCGCGCCGTTTGCTCCTGACCGGCCTTGCTGAAACCATACTCGTTGAGCGACAGGCCGCGTTTCAGCGCCCGGCCGCGCAACGCGATGTTGTGCTCTTTTGAGCCGGTGAAGTAGGCCAGCGCGAACGGAAACTGCGCGTCGCTGACCACGCGCAGGTCGGCCTGGATGCCGCCGTCGAGCACGACGGAGGATTTGGTCTCGCCTTGGGCGTTGATCGCGATGACGCCCGGCAGTTTCACGAACATCTCCATCAACGCCGGAGCGTTCTTCTGCTTTGCGCTGACCAGAAAATCCAAGTCGCCGATAGTCTCGCGGCAACGGCGCAGACTGCCTGCGGCCTCGCAACGGATCGTCGCCGGATGCGCCCGCAGCGCCTCCAGGATCGCCTGCGCCGCCGCATACGCCTTATGATAATGGTGCCGGCCGGCGAACTTCCGCAGTTGCTCGATGCCCTGCAGGATCTTCTCCTGCGACTTTTCGCCAAAACCGTCGAGCGCGGCCACGCGACCGTCGCGGCAGGCCGCTTCGAGCTTCTCGATCGAGTCCACCTTCAGTTTCCTGTAAACGATCTGCGCGCGCTTGGGGCCGAAGCCGGGGATGGCGATCATCTCGACCAAGCCCCGCGGCAGGGAGGCTTTCAGATCGTCGTAGTATTTGAGCCGGTCGGTTTTCCACAGTTCGGTGATCTTCTCGGTGAGCGCCTCGCCGATGCCCTTGAGTTCGCCGAGCCTGCCGGTTTCGATGAGTTCGCCAAGGTCCTGTTGCAGGCCGCTGATGAGCCGCGCGGCATTGTGGTAGGCGCGGACCTTGAACGGATTCTCGCCCTTCAGGTCGAGCAGCGTGCCAATCTCGTCAAGAATCTCCGCAACCTTGGCCTTGTCCATGGCGAGAGAGCGTAACGCTACGACCGCGAAGTTTCAACGTCGAGAGGCTGTCCGCCCGCGACTCCCGCCGGGCGGAACGGCCTCCGCGCTTAGTGTTGCCACGGCGCTTTTTCGGGCAGGGCGGCGGCGAAAGCGCGGAGCAGTTCCTCTTGGTAGGTGCCGGCGAAGGTGCCGTTGAAGAACTTGTCCGCGGCTTCTTCGTGGAATCGTTTCCACGACCGCACTTCGTCGCCGGGGATGATGGGGAAGAAGAGCGCGTGGTTGGCTTGCGCGGCCCGGAGGTCGCCGGGCGCGTCGCCGATCACAAGCATCTTGTCCGGCGCGTAGCGGCCCGCGGCGGCGTAGCGGATGTGATCGCTTTTCGAGCCGGCTTCCTGGCCGGCAAGGCAATCCGCAAATGGCCTGATGTTGTGTTCCCGCCATTCGCGCTCCAGCGCCTCCACAGGGGCGTAGCTGACGACGATCACGTCGGCGCGCGGGCGGATTTTTTCCAGCGATTGCCGCACCCACGGGAACGGCGGCACGCCATGGACCAGGTCTTTGATGCGCGAATTGACTTCCAGGCTCCATGCGAGGACTTTGGCCAGCGCGGGGTCGCCGGTGGTCTTGACCCTGGCTTCCAGCGCGGGGTTGGCGGGCTGGGTTTCTTCGGCGAGCCAGGCGTCGAGCGCGGGGATGGGGGCGATCTTCAGGCCGCGCTCAGCGAACACGTCGCGTTCGGCCATGAGTCTGAGCACTTTTTGCAGGGCGATGAAGCGGTTGGTGCCGCGGTCGCGGGAATAAAGGTTGAAGAACTCCCAAACCTCGCGCGCATACCGGCTGGCGGCCTGCAGGCCAAAGTGTTTGATGAACGCTGGGCAGAAGCACTCCTTCTGCTTGGTCTCCATCGTGTCGAAGACCGTGCCGTCGCTGTCAATGCCGATGAAGAACTCGTGCCGCCGGGGCAGCGCTTGCAGTTGCGCGACGTAATCCATCCATCAGGCCCTCCGGATCGCGCGCGCTACGGCGTCGTAGGTGGTGCGGCGGCCGGTGTTGTAGGACTCCACAGCCATGAGGCAGGCGACGCTGTGCTGGTAGCCGGCCTCGATGGGGGCGCGGGTGGTCTTGCCGCTGCGCATGCATTGGAGCCAGTCCAGGAAATGATCGGGCGTCTCGATTGGCTGGACTTCGTTGACGCCCCGGATTTTGCCATCGCGCTTCGGTCCGCCCTCGGGGGTGTAGGTCGGCGCGCCCCAGTTGTCGAGGTTCAACTGGCCTTTCTCGCAGAAGAAACGATGTCGGCTGCCGCTCCCGTTGCCGAAGTTGCTCGAATAGACCATCATGAAACCCTCCGGATAAACCCACAACGCCTCCACATGGTCGGGGCAGGTGAATTTGTTTTCGTCCTTCCACGTGAAGATGCCGCCGTTGCACACGCAGCTCACGGGGAACTGGGCGCCGGTGATGTAGTGGTTGAGGTCAACGAAGTGACAACCGAGGTTCGCGACGGGGCCGTCGGAGTAATCGAGGTAGCCATACCAGCCGACGTAAACGCCGGCGTCGAACGGTCGCTTCGGCGCGTTCATCAGGAATTCGTCCCACGCCACGTCCTCCTTTCTCACCACCGCGGATTTGGGCAGGTGGGCCTTGACATAGCCATACCAATAGGGTTTCTCGCCGTTGCGGCACTGCTCGATGCGGGAGACCTTGCCGAGGAGGCCCGACTTCCACAGTTCGCGGCAGCCGGTGCTGGTGGGCAGGCTGCGCGTTTGCGTGCCAACCTGCACGACGATGCCCGCCTCCTTCACCGCGTCCACGGCGCGCAGAAGCTCCTTCATGTTCCGCGCCATCGGTTTTTCGACATAGACGTGCTTCTTCGCTTGGGCGGCGGCTTCGAGTTGGAGGGCGTGATGATGGTCGGGCGAGGCGATCATGACCGCGTCCACGTCCTTGCAAGCCAGCACGTCGCGGTAGCTGACGAACTGTTTCACGTCGGTGCCATACCACTCCTTGCACATCGCGGCGGCCTCCTCGCGCGCGATCCGCCACGGGTCGGAGACGGCGACGAACTCGACGTTCTCGGCCTTGTCGTGCTTGTGGACGCCGGTCATGTGCGCAAGCCGGCCGCGGCCGCCGCAACCGATCTGAGCGATGCGGATGCGCTCGTTGGCGCCCATGATGCGCGCGTAGCTGCGCGCCGTCATGCCAGTGGCCGTCACGCCGACGGCGGCGGTCTTGATGAAATCCCTGCGACTACAGGCTGTGTTCATGGTTGGGGGCTTCTTGCTGGCTGTTTCGGGTTTGCAATGAGATGCTGCATTCACGGTCTAAATCGAGGCTGCGATTCTACCCCTCAGCCCCCGCGCAGGCCAGAGACTTTTTCAATTGACCGGAGACGTCGGGCTAGAAATCTTGTTGAAATCACGGGCGACGCTGCTTATGGTTGCCGCGCTGTTTGCAGCGCGAATGCGCCGAGCGCGCCCCTATCGTCTATCGGCTAGGACACCAGATTCTCAATCTGGGAAGCCGGGTTCGATTCCCGGTGGGGGCGCCATTCTTCGCCCCGACGAAGTGGGTCGGGGTTTTTCTTTTCGTCATGACAGCCACGAGTGAACCATCGCCCGGCATCAGGCCCTTGCCACTGTTGCGCCGGATTGAGCTGGGCGATCCCATCGGCCGCGGCAACATGGGCGCCGTCTATGTCGCCCGTGTGCGGCCGGCACCGGGCGCGAAGCCGGGGTCAGAGCCGGAGAAAGTTGCGGTGCGGGTGCTCAGTTCGCGTTTCCATCACGATCGGACGTTTCTGAGCCGGTTCTACGCAGATGCCACCGCCGCTTCCCGTTTGCGGCATCCGAACATGGTGCACCTTCTCGACGTGGCTGAAATCGGCGGGCGGCATTTGATCGCAATGGAGTTGGTGGAGGGCATTTCGCTCGACAAGTGGCTCCAGCGCGCCGGCAAGATGCCGGAGCCGAAACTGGTCGTCACCGCCACGGTGGTGGCCAACGTCCTGAAGCTCGCTTGGGAACAGCAGCGTCTGCTGCATCGCGCCTTGCGTCCGCAGAACATCTTCGTGGACAAATCGGGCGGTCTGGTGCGCGTGGCCGACTTGGGCCTGGCCCGGGCTGCGGCGGACGACGCGGGCCGCATCCTCACGCACGTTCCCGCGAGCAATCCGCACTATACGGCGCCCGAGCTCACGAACGGCGAGTCGCCAAGCGATTGCACGGGTGGCATCTACGCGCTGGGCGCGACCCTCTATCATCTCGCCACGGGCACCATGCCGTTCGGCGATTTCCGCGATCAGGAAACCTTCGAACACCAGCGCCGGGGCCGTCTGCCCGGCGCGCGCGAGTTGAACCCGGCGCTCACGTCGGGCTTTTGCGCGGTGTTGGAGAAGATGCTGGCCCGTCATCCGCGCGACCGTTACGCGGACTACAAGGCGCTGTTGGCCGACCTTCAGGCGCTGACCGTCGGGGCGCGTCCCTCGGCCACCATCGCGCCGGGCGCGTCGGTCATGTCGAACGGGCGGCCCCAGAGGCGCGCGAAGGTTGCCCGCGTCCACAAGCGCAGCGGGCATCACGAGGCACAGAAGGGGCGCGAAGCCGCGGTGCGACAGGCGCCTTCGCCTGTTGCGGGCGCGTCACAAGCGCCGGCGCGACCGGTTCGCCAGCACCCGGCCTGGATGACGACGCGGGTGGTGATCGCCGCGTGGATTCTGACGTTCGTCCTGGCGCTGGCCTGTTTTGCCCTGCTGGTGCGCAATTGCGCTCAGGGTCGGCGGTGGTTTTGGGAATCGAGGCATCGCGCCGAGTTTTACGCGAGACATGGAGCCGGCGACGCGCCGGAGAACCGCCCGGTGGCGATGGGGGCCTTGCCTTTTGGGGAGCGGCTGATAACATAGCTTGCGATGCCTGCGAGAGAAGATTTGGTTGCCGTGCAAGTCCGCGTCGTGGTGCCGACCAGCAGCGGATCGGCGGTTTTTTTGGGCAATGGGGAGAAGACCTTTGTCATCTACGTGGACCACAGCGTTGGAGCGGCGATCACGATGTTTATGCGCGGCATCCAGAAGGAGCGGCCGCTCACGCACGACCTGGTTGGCTCCATCTTCGCCGGCCTTGGCGTGCGGCTGGATCGTGTCGTCATCAACGATCTGAAGAAGTCCACCTTCTTTGCCCGTCTCTATCTGACCTGCGAAAACGAGCTGGGCAAGAAGATCATCGAAGTGGACGCGCGCCCCAGCGACAGCATCGCGCTGGCGTTGCAGGCCAAGGCGCCCATNTTCACCGCCCGCAAGGTCTTTGACATGGTCGAGGATATGAGCGATGTGCTCCGCAAGATGAGCGAAGCCCAGGATCAGCCTGAAGACGAGGGGGGGCCGGAAGAAGAGGAAGAAGAGAAGTAACCTCGGGACCGCCAAGGGATGCTCCCGCAAAGCCGCCCCACTTGCGCTGCGGCCAGGATGCGGTCGCTCCTCATCCTCGTGGCGGAACCTCGGCGTTGGTCATTGCCCGCGCTGTCGGTAACGCTCGCGGTCATTGTCGTATCGCGGTGGCGAGGTGTCGGGTTTCAGATAAACCGCGCCCTTGCCGAGCAACGATTCCAGTTCATTCGTCAACTCCTCCGACGGCGTGACGCAGAACGCAGCGTGCGTGTCGGCGAAAACCAATTCGCCGCCGGGCAGGGTGAAACAGAGAATTAGCGGCACGCGGCCGGAGTGACGCGCCACGATGTCTCTGACTTGTTCGAGCTGTTGCGGCCGGGTGGTGGCCACGGGCAGTCGCAAATGCACTTGCTTGGTGTAACGGCGGATCACCTCGGTCAGGGGGAAGATTTCTTTAGCGTAGACCTTGGGCTTCTCCTCGCGGGTGTTAAC
>JAOACV010000589.1 GCA_026417675.1 Verrucomicrobiia bacterium | reverse complement strand
GAATAGTCCATAATCCAGCGCCAATCCCAATGGACCCCCCCGTGTCCGAAATCCTGATAAGGCCGCCAGGGAGCCGGCCCAAGCCACATTTCGTAATCGAACCCATCGGGCACGGGCATGATCGGCTGTAGCCCGATGGTCGGGCCGAGACCGATGCCGACCTCAACCCGCTGGAGCCGGCCGGCGCGTCCGCTGCGGACCAATTCGCACGCGACACGGAAATGGATCACCGACCGCTGCCAACTGCCGGTTTGCCAGATGCAGCCGTAGCGTTGGACCGCTTCGACCATCGCGCGGCCTTCCGTGATCGTCAGCGCCAGCGGCTTCTCGCCGTAGATGTGTTTGCCCGCGCGGGCGCCCATGATGGCGGGAATGGCGTGCCAATGATCCGGCACCGACAGACACAACAGGTCTATGTCCGGCCGGGCGATCAGGTCGCGAAAGTCGTTGTATTGGGCGCAGCCGGTGTCGCCGTAGGTCTTGTTGACCTCGTTCAACGCTTCCTGTCGCCGCGACGCGTCCACGTCGCAGATTGCCGTGACCTGGCAATCGCTCTCCTGCAGGAAACCTTTGAGATTGCGCAGGCCCATGCTGCCGAGGCCGACCAGGCCCATCGTCAGCCGGTTGCTTGGCGCGGGCCGCCCGTCTTTGCCAAGCGCGGCAGCCGGAATGATGTGCGGCGCGGCGACCATCGCGGTCGCGGCCCGCAGCCATGCGCGCCGGGAAATTGGTTTCATGCCGTCTCCAAACAATGTTCGAGATACTTTCTGGCCTGATTGACCGCCGCTGTGACCTCACCGGCCGTCGGCAGGATGGGGATGCCGCGCGGGGTCGGGTGCATGAACACCGAGGTCCAGCCGCGGTAGTTGATCTTGCGCAGCGCGGCGACGATTGGTTTGAAGTCCAGCGTGCCGCGGCCGGGCAGTTGCATCATTTCCTCGTCCTTCGGCAGTTTGGTCATGCAGCCCCTGCCGTGCTCCCAAGCGTAGAAGAGCGCCAGCTTCGGGCCGAGCGTTGTGATCAGGTCCGCCAGTAGCGCAGGATCCTGCGGCAGATGATACGGCGCGAAGGCAACGCCAAGGTTCGGCGACGGCGAGAACTCCGCCAGCCAGCGCACCGAGTCGGGGCTGGCCAGCATGCAGTGGCCGTGGTTCTCGATGCCGATGACGATGCCCGCCGCGGCTGCCTTCTCGACATGCGGCTTCATCTTCTCGACGAACTCCTTCAGGGCGCGTTTGAGATCTTCGCCGGCCAGCTTTGCGGAGCCGCCGCTGCCGGTGACGATGAGCTTCACGCCGAACTTTCGGCCCCACTCGATTTCCGGCTCCAGTTTGAACGGGCCTAGGTCGTAGCGCGTCAGGCAGCCGAGCTTGACGTTGTGTTGCTTCAGCAGCGCGGCAAACTTCTCGTCGCCCATCTCGGCGATCTGCTCGCGCTGGTTGCCGTGCTTGAGCGGCCAGATGTCAATCGAGTCCGCGCCGGTTTTGTGAACTTCCGGCAGGATGACCTCCAGCGGCAGCGTGCCGTAGAGGCTGGAGGCGAGGATGTAGCGAAGGCGGAACTTGCCGGCTGCGATTGCGGCTTGGGTTCCAAACGCCAGTGCCGCGATACCTCCGGCCAATCGCCCGCACGCTTGGCGGCGGGTCAGGAGTTTCTGCGGGGATGAACGCATGATCTGTCCCCAAGGAGGGGCGGCTTGCAGCCGCCCCACGGCGCTGGCAAAGCGCCGCTCCTTGCTCATTTCGCTTTCGCCGCGCGCGCGGCGTCGAGCAGGGCCATCCATTTGCCCATGTAGTGGCCGTGGTCCCAGAACGTGCGGCCGCTGACCAGATTGCCGTCCACCACGCACGGCTCGTCCACGAAAATCCCGCCGCAGACTTCGAGGTCGAAGCGGCACTTCGGCACCGTGGCCATGCGGCGGCCTTTGACGCAGCCGGCGTAGGCCGGAATTTCGACGCCGTGGCAGACGCAGCCGATGGGCTTGTTTTTCTCGAAGAAGTGCCGCGTGATCCGCACCAGGTCCTTGTCGTAGCGGATGTATTCGGGCGCGCGGCCGCCGCTGAAGAAGATGCCGAGGTATTCTTCGGGGTTGACGTCCTTGAAGGCGATGGTGGCCTCCAGGGTGTAGCCTTCCCATTCCTTGGTGATGGTCCAGCCGGGCTTGACCTCGTGCAGGACCATCTGGAAGCGGCGTTTCTCCGGCCCCGCCACGACCGGTTCGTAGCCGCCTTCGATCAATCGAAAGTAGGGATAGAGCGTGTCCACGGTCTCCGTGGCGTCGCCGATGGTGATGAGCACTTTTTCTTTCATGGGTTGGGTATTCTCCTTCGCTTGGGCTGCCGAATGATTGAGAGAACCGACCGCCAACACCGCGGCGCCACCCGCGATGCGACGGCACGCTTCGCGACGGTTCATTGTCTCTGGCGCTTTCGATCTGGCTGCGGATTCGTTCATGGTGATTGGCCGGCTTCGTTGATGCGAGCACCTTGATACCCTTCCTTCGTTCGGTTGGCAATACCACTCTGGTTGGATATACTG
>JAOACV010000588.1 GCA_026417675.1 Verrucomicrobiia bacterium | reverse complement strand
CAGGTCATCACCCAGAAATTCAAGACGCAGGCCACCGCCACGGGGTTGGTCACCACTTCCGACCTGGTCAAGGTCGAGGAACAGTGCCGTGATGCTGAAATTGCCGTGATGGGGAACGGCGCCCTGCCGAACTCCCACGGCCTCCGCAAGATCCGCGCCAAGCGCGCGGCGGAACTGGACGCCTACCGCAAGCTGCTGGAACGGCTCATGGGTGTCGAGGTGACCAGCGAAACCAAGGTCAAAAAGTTCATCCTCGAATCAGACGTTATCGCGGCCCGCGCCGCGGCGTGGGTCAAAGGCGCCAAGCCGGTCAAGATCGAGTATGCCGACGACGATTCCTGTGAAGTGACCATGCAGATCAAGGTTGCCGACATTTTTCGGGTCATCAAAAAATACGACAAGAGCACCGATACCTACCGGCGGGAGTTGACGAAGCTGGAAACCGAGTATGCCACCACCACCTTCACCGAGACCGGCAGCGGCGCGCCGCAGCCCAGGAGTTCCGACGCGCGAATCCTGGAAGCCGCGGTGCCGAGAACCGAACAGCAGGCGATGGTTGAACCGTTCAAGGAAACCAGCATCGTGGTCAAACAACTCGTCGGCCAGAGGGTCGTCCTTGAATAACCCAAAAGAAACCGTCGCAGGGCCGGAACGCAAACGGTTCCGACCTTGGGGCACCCACCCTACAATCCCATGAAAACCATGTGCACAGTGGCGGCAGTGCTGGGGGTTGCCATCGCGCTGGCTGGCTGCGCCCGGACTGTTCAAACCGAAACTCGAACCACCACCACGATCATCCGGCAGGAGCCGGTGGTCGCGACTGATCAAGAGATCGGCAAGAAACCGTGAAAACCCTGACCGGCGGTCTGCGAGCGCCGAAGCCGCTGCGTAACCCTCAAGGTGGCGTGGCGGCTTCTCCTGGCAGCCCTGTGACTGCGACGTAGGGAAAGACCTATGAAGACATTTCGAGCGGCCGCTTTCCATGCGGCATGCTTTCTCCTTGCCGCCCACGCATCCTCAGCCGGTCTGGTCGAGGTCACCGCGGTCGGCATGGCTCCCGGCAACGCCACCAACGCCCGCGAACAGGCCCTCACCGACGCTCTGCGGGAAGCCGTCCGCAAAGGGGCCGGCGTGGACGTCGTCAGCCAGACCAAAGTCAGCGACTTCCTGCTGGAGTATGACCGCGTCTTTGCCGCGTCCTTCGGTTACGTCCGCGGCTACACCGTCACCAAAGCCGGCCTCGAAGACGACGGCATCTACCGCGTCACCGTCCGCGCCCAGGTCGGTGAAGGCCGGCCCGACATGAGCGACAAGCTGGCGCTGAAGATGATCGTTGGTCTCAAACAGTCGCCCCGCGTCGCCCTGCAAATTACCGAGTCCGTTGACGGCCTGCCGGCCGGCGGCCATTTTACCAAGTCGTGGTTTGAGCAGGCCGCCCGCGAAATGCAGTTGAATCTCGTGGACACCGCTTATGCCGGCCACCAGGAGGCGAAACTCGCCCGGCGTGACGATCTCACCGGTGAACGCCAGACCGCTGCCTGGCGCCGGGCCGACCTCGCCCAGAAGGCGGATTTTATCGTCGAAGCGAAGGTCGCCGGCCGATACGCCGGCCGCCAGAGCCTCTACGGCGCGCTTCCCGTCCATCGCTTTTCGCTGTCGGCGGATCTCCGCGCCATCCGGCCCGACACCGGCGCCGTGCTTGCCTCCGTCCCGATGGCGGGCCGCGACATCGCCAGCCCCTTGGAATCGCCTGAACAAGCCGCGCGCGACGCCGTGCGCCAACTGCTGGACGGCGATCCGCGCAGCCGGTCCGAAGGAGCCATCATGCTCTTTCGCCGAATCATCACCAACTGGATGACGGAACTGGACCTCGGCACGATGATGCGACTGGAGTTCGCGCACATCAGCGACGCCGAGTTCGGGGCAGTCGGCAAGACCCTCGCCGCGACGCCGAAGATCACCAGCGTCCGCCCGCGCGAGTTTGACAGCCGCGGCATCTCCACCATGGACGTTGAAAGCCGCTTGGACGCGGCAGGGTTGAAAGATCTGGTCCTGAAGGCGCTCGGCAACGCCTTTGTCCTCGACCGCTTGACCGAGAACTACCTCCAATTCGTCCGCGCCAAGCCCCCGGCAAATCCCCCTTTCAGCTTCGACCTCAGCCATCTTCCCCGTTGGGCTTGGCCTTTGATCGGCGCGGGCGCGCTCGGCGTCTTGGCTCTTGTCATCTGGCTTTGGCGGCGTTAAGCTGCCCGCAACAGCATCCATGATTCCGAAGGGTAAAGGCGCAACTGCCAACTTCTCCGATAGGGGTTGGTTGTCCTTGGCCATCTCCAGGATCAAACGTTCCGTCCTCGCCATTTTGTTTTTTGCTTCAGCCTCTCTCCCCGCCCAGCAGCCGCCGGCGGCCTCCTCCGGCCGCGGCATTGGGGTGCGCGAGGTGCTGGGCGAGGCGGTGACGCCGCCGGCCTATGAGCCTGTCGGACTTATTTCGAGGAACGTTGGCAGCGGTTTGAACACGCCAGCGGGTCTCGCAGTCCATAACAGCAC
>JAOACV010000587.1 GCA_026417675.1 Verrucomicrobiia bacterium | reverse complement strand
CTCATCGTCTTGTTTCTTGAGATGTCCGTCCCAACTCCACGCACACCACGTCGCCCGCCGCGTTCCGCGCGTAGAGACGGCCGTGGGCAAGGACGGGCACAGTCCAGCACTTGCCCGGAAGGATTGTGGCGCGGGCGAGCAGTTTGTAGGCGGCGGACGTCGCTTCGATGATGCTCAGGTCGCCCTTGTCGAGGAGGATCAGTTTGCCATCGGCGGCCATGAGCGCGCCGCTGCCGAATCCCGGCTCGGACCATTTCACGGCGCCGGTGGCCAGTTCAAGGCAGGTCAACGTGGTCGGGCGGTGTGTAGTGCCGTTGATGCCGTAGAGGTGGCCGTTGAGCAGCACCGACGGGTTGAAATAGTTCCTCATCGCCTTGGCCGACTTCCAGACGATTTCCGGCTTGCCGCCGCGCAATTCGAGCAACGCGCAACCATCGCTCGTGGAGACGAAAAACCTCTCGCCGGCGAAAACCGGGTCGGCGGCGTTGACGGCTCGGCTGGTGTGCCACGCGTGACGCCACAGTTCGCGGCCGGTTTTGAGTTCCACCGCGACCACCGAATCGGCGCTGAGGACGGCGATGGCGCGCTTGCCGTCTATGTTGAAGGGCACGGGTGTGGAATAACCGCAGGTGTTTGTTCCGGTGCTCCAAAGGACGTTGCCCGTGTGTTTGTCGAGCGCCGCGCCGGCGCTGCCGACGTTCAACACCAACAGGTCGCCCTCAATGAATGGCGAGCCGGCGAGGTCCCATTCGGGCAGGGCGATGTTTAATTCCTCGGCGATGTTTTTCGACCACGCGACTCTGCCCGTGGCGGCGTCAAGCCGGCGCAGATGGCCTTTCTTGCTGATGGTATAAACGCTGTCGCCGTCCACGGTGGGCGTGGCGAGCGTGCCGCCTTCGTAAAAACGCGGCGCGAGCGGGCACGCATACGAGTGCCGCCAGAGCACGCGACCGCTGGCCGCGTCGAAGCACCAGACGCTGTCCATGCCGTTGGTGTTGCCCATGGTGAAAACGCGCCCCTGGCTGACGGCAAACGACGAGAAGCCCGTGCCGACTGACGCCCGCCAGAGAACCTTCGGCCCCGCCGCCGGCCAGGGCGCAAACCAGCCGCGCTCATCCGAGATGCCGTTGAGCCGCGGCCCGCGCCATCGCGGCCAATCATCGGCGGGACAGATGGACGCCAACGCGAGCAGCAAAAGGGTCGCAGGCACGAGCAGATGTTTCACAGCCGGAAGATTGAAAGATGCGGACGCGGGCGGCAAGGCCGGAATCATATGCGACCGCGGGTTGGATGCCCCGGCGTGTGAATACTACCAACGTGTGATAGGCGCCGGCGCATTTCCGCCTTGTAAGCGACCCGCCGTCGGCGTTAAAAGCTCCGGCAGTTGCAGCCGGTCGAGCGAGAGCGGCGAGGCTGCGAGACAAGAACGTAGAACGCGAGTAACTCAGCGCAAAGGAGCACCACATCATGTCCACGATAGAACTCACCCGGCGGGAATTCGTGCACGACACGGCGGCAGCGGCGACGGTTTTGGCGGTGGGCGCCTCCGCGACGCAGGCGGCCAGGAACAAGCCCCTCAACTACAATCCCAACATGGAATACCGGCCGCTCGGCAAGACCGGCCTGATGATCTCGGCGGTTTGCCTCGGCGGGCACTGGAAACGCGTGGACACGATGGTGCCGGGCGTGTTCAAGGGCAAAGGCTGGCTCAGCGCGGGCCTCGACGACCCCGGTTTCAAGAAAAACCGCCGCGACGTCGTCACGCGCTGCATCGAGATGGGCATGAATTACATTGACGCCTGCACGCGGGAGGAGGTGCAGGCCTACAGCGAGGCGTTGCGCGGACGCCGCGAGCAGATGTATCTGGGTTGCTCGTGGTATCAGAACGAAATGCGCTTCCCCAATTTCCGCACCGCCAAGGCGCTGCTGGAGACGCTCGACAAGGGCATGAAGGACTGCAAGCTCGACTATGTGGACCTTTGGCGCATCACGATGCACGAGCAAAGCGGCAAACACAGCGAGGGCGAGGTCGAGGAAATGATGAAAGCGCTGGAAATCGCCAAGAAGCAGGGCAAGGCGCGCTTCACCGGTTTCTCGTCGCATGACCGGCCGCACATCAAGTGGATGATCGAGAAATCCCCCCAGATCGTGGACGTCATCGTCACGCCCTACACCGCCAAGACCAAGGAATTGCCCGCCGACAGCCTCTTCGAAACGCTGCGGAAGTATCAGGTCGGCATGTTCGGCATCAAGCCGTTCGCCGGCACGTCGCTGTTCAAGGGCGACAGCTCGCTCAACAGTCCGACCGCCGAGGAGGACGACCGGCTCGCGCGCGAGGCGATCCGTTACATCCTCTGCAACCCGGCCGTCACCGCGCCGATCCCCGGCCTGATCAACACCCATCAGGTGGACAACGTCGCCAAGGCCGTGCAGGAGCGACGCACGCTCGACAAGGCCGAGGCCGAGCATCTCGAACTGGCCATGAACGAGGCGTGGGAAAAGCTGCCGGCGGATTACCAGTGGCTCAAGAACTGGGAATATGTGTGAGAG
>JAOACV010000586.1 GCA_026417675.1 Verrucomicrobiia bacterium | reverse complement strand
GGCTACCGCACCACGGTGCTGGCCGAGCCGCGTGCGAATGCGCTCGTCGTGCGCGCGGCCAATCCGGCGCGGCTCGCGCTGGCGCGGTCGCTGATCGAGCGGCTGGACGAACCCGGCTCGGCCGGCGCGAGCGGCTACGACATTCAGCGCGCGCCGAAAGCGGGCGGTCCGTGGAAGACCATTGCCGCCAACGTCAGCGACGCCGACGTGGCGTATCGCCCGCTCTACAGCGACACCACGGCCCGCGCCAGACAGACGTGGTTTTACCGCGTCACCGCTCGCAACGCCTCCGGCGTGTCGCCGCCGTCGAATGTCGTCGGCCCGGTGAAGGTCAAGCGCGTTTGTTTCGTGGACGAGTTGCAGGATTTCTCTCGCGTCGCGGCGAAGTCCGATGGGCTGACGCTCAACAACGACTACAACGCCCTCTACGCCGAATACCTCTTCCGCGCCAAAGGTAGCGCCAACGACTGGCTAAGCTACGAAGTTCCCGCGCCGATCCAGTCGGTGAAAGTCGTCACCTTCTTTGCGAAAGAGATGACCGACTTGACGCTGCAAGTCTCCGCCGACGGCAAGAAGTTCACCGTGCTCCAGCCGAAACGAACTGAGCGCCGTCTGCCCGCCCCGCCGAGTGGAGCCGCCCGCGGCCAGCGCCGCACGCTGGTGGAATACGAGTGCGCCGTGCCCGCCGGCAACCGGCAGTTGAAAGTGCTCTGGAACGGCCCGGCGGAACTGGATCGCGTGGAGATTTATCATCCGTGAAGCGCGCAACACTTTTGTAAACCGGCGCTGGGCAGTTCGTCACCGGCTTTTGCCCAAGACCATGATCGTCCATTGCAGGATCAGGCCGAGTCCACTAGACTGCGCGGCGAATCGAGACCGAAGACGCTTTGGATTTGGGAAAGAGCTTATGAGCCAACCGAAAACAAGAGGAGAAGCCGGCGCGGCGAAGACGCCACGCGCGGGGAAGGATGATTTGATTCTGGTGACCGGCGCTGGCGGGTTCATCGGCGGTGCGCTGGTGCGGCGGTTGCATGAGCGCGGATTCAACCGCATTCGCGCCGTGGACAAGAAGCCGTTGCCGCATTGGTATCAACGGACGCCCGGCGTGGAGTCGTGGTGCATGGATTTGAGCGACGAGGCCAACTGCCGGGCTGCCGTCAGGGACGCGGTGGAGGTCTATAACCTCGCCGCCGACATGGGCGGCATGGGGTTCATCGAGCGGTTTCGCATCGAGTGCCTGCGCAGCGTGCTGATCAACACCCATCTGATCGAGGCGGCCTATCGCGCCGGCGTGCAGCGTTATTTCTTCTCCTCGTCGGCGTGCGCCTACAACGTGAAGCTGCAAGAAGACCCGAACTGCCGCGCGTTGAAAGAATCCGATGCCTATCCCGCCATGGCGGAGCGCGGCTACGGCTGGGAGAAGCTGTTCTCGGAAATGGTCTGCCAGGAATACACCGCCGAGCGCGGTTTGAAGACCTACATCGCGCGCTTCCACAACGTTTATGGGCCGTGGGGGACGTGGGACGGCGGGCGCGAGAAGGCGCCGGCGGCCATCTGCCGCAAGGTCATTGAGGCCAAGGACACTGGCAACAAGGAAATCGTCATCTGGGGCGACGGCCATCAGACGCGCAGTTTCATGTATATCGAGGACTGCCTTGACGGCATTGACAGGATCATGCACTGCGACAAGCTGATCGCGACGCCGGTCAACCTGGGCACCAGCGAGATGATCTCGATCAACGACCTGGTCAGCATTGCGGAGGCCATCGGCGGCGTGAGACTTCGACGCAAGTATGATCTTGAGGCGCCGCGCGGGGTTGCGGGCCGCAACAGTGACAACACGTTCATCAAGCAGGTGTTGGGCTGGGAGCCGCGCACGCCGATTCGCAAGGGCCTGGTGCCGACCTACCGCTGGATCGAGCAGCAATACCGCGACCGCAAAGCGGGCAGGCAAACGGTGCGGGACATTTATTGATCGGGCTCCATGCAACGCGCCGGCTGCGACATCACCGAGGTCATCGGCCGCATTCCCTACCGCATGGCGCTGGCGGGCGGATGGATTGACCAGCCGTTCGTCTCGAAGCTGAATCCGTCGCCGCCCGGCTCGATGGTCGTGGTTGGTTTGGAGCCGACGTTCCGGTTCATGGATCGCGCGGGCATGGCCTGCGGCACGCGCAAGGTTGCCATGCGTCTCTGGAACGGCCGATTGCCGGAGGGCGATCCTGCGGCGCTGGCGAGGCAGCTCTACGCGGAGGAAAACAAGAACCAGAAGGACCCGTCGGGGTCGCAGGACATGATTGGGCTGATCTATCCCGGCGTGAACCGGCTCGACTACGACTTTGCGCACGAGGGCGGTTACTTCCCGAAGCACATCGAGACTAACCGCGACCCGGCCGTCGCGCGCTGGCTGGAGCGGGTCATCCACATGATTGCAGTCGCGCCGCGGCCCGAGGGCTACAATCCGCTTGGCATCAAGAACCTCGACCCGGAGTGGATTCGCCGACTGGGCCAGACGGGCAAGGATTGTTTCAACGCCATCCTCGCCCGCGATGCGGA
>JAOACV010000585.1 GCA_026417675.1 Verrucomicrobiia bacterium | reverse complement strand
GTCTTCTTCGAGTCGCAGATGGCCACAAACTGCACGTCCGGCTCCGGCAACATCCAGTTCAAGTCGTGCGTGCCGCGCCCGCCGATGCCAATGCCGGCCATGACGATGCGTTCGCTGGGCGGCACGCGCCCGTCGAGGCCCAGCGCCGAGGCGGGGATGACAGAAGGCGCCAGCGCCATCGCCGCGGCGCCCCTGAGGAAAGTTCGTCGTGAGATTCGTATGTCTCTTTGCGGCATGATCGGTCTCCTGATGGTGAATCGTGCTTGTTGATCTACTTGGAACCGTGGCTGGCTTGCGCAGCTTGCCGGTTCGTTTCTCACCTCTTGCGCATATCGTGAAACATCCATTGATGCAAGCGTCGGTTGCCTGCCCCGAAGCGATCCAAAAGTATCAGTCCATCGCTAGACACTCCACGGCGAGCGCAGGGCGCGGTCCAAGAGACGCTCGGCGTCGGGATCGTTCACGAATTGCTCGGTCGCCGGGTTCCAGCGCACCTTTCGCCCCAGCCGCATGGCGATGACGCCCAAGTGGCAGACGGTGGCGCTTCGGTGGCCCACCTCGACCGGCGCGGCAGGTTCCCGCCGTGTCCGAACGCACTCTAGGAAGTTATCCATGTGGCTGCCGCTGGACTGGTAGAGGCGAACCTCGTTAGGACCGATCTCGGACTTGGCAATGGAAGGCGGGTCAGAGCGGTTCCCCAGATCAATCCATCCCTCCGTGCCGTAGAATTTCGGTTCGCCGCCGGTGTCGGTGAAGTGAACCTGTGTGCCGCTCGCGTAGGTGGCTATGACGTGGATGTTGCGCGGCACGTCGAAGAGGCCCGCTTGGGGCCAGTCGCAGGTGCCCTCGACCTCCACCGGCCCGGAGTCGTCGGCGCCCAGCGCCCACTGGACGACGTCCGCCCAGTGCGCGCCGTTGTTGGTGAGCTGGCCGCCTGAGTAGTCCATGATGAACCGGAATGAATAATGGCAGCGCAGGTGATGATAGGGCGCCCACGGCGCGGGGCCGAGCCACATCTCGTAATCAAATCCGGGCGGGACCGGTTCGGGTTCCCATGAAGGCCCGCACTCGCGGTTCCAGCCGCCCACGCCGCACGTGACCTTGGTGACCCGGCCGATGCGACCGTTGCGGACCAGCTCGCACACGCGCCGCACGATGGCCGACGAGCGGCGCTGGGTGCCCGTCTGGAACACGCGCCCGTAGCGGCGCACGGCCCGGACCATCGCCTGGCCCTGGCCAATGGTCAGCGCGAGAGGCTTCTCGGAATAAACGTCCTTGCCGGCCTTGCAGGCGGCGATGGCGATGGGCGCGTGCCAGTGGTCGGGGGCGGCAATGACCACGGCGTCCACGTCCGCGCGGGCGAGAATCTCGCGGAAATCGCGCGTGGCCACGCAGCCGCCGGCCGTGCCGTAGGCGCGTTCGACGGTCCTTTGGCCGGCGCTCAAAACACGCTCGTCAACGTCGCAGATGCCAACCACCTGGGCTTCGCGTTTTCGCACAAGCGCGCTCAGGTGGCCTCCGCCCATATTGTTGATGCCGATGCAGGCCGTGGCGATACGTTCGCTGGGCGGCATGTGACCGTCGAGGCCCAACGCCGAGGCGGGAATGACATGAGGCGCTGCCGTCAATGCCGCCGCGCCCTTGAGGAAAGTTCGTCGCGAGAGTCGCATGGTCCTTTGCAGCATGATGTTTTCTCCTCACACGGGGCCGTGTTTGCCGGCCGGCCGGAGGCTGTTGCCGGCATTCGCGATTTGCCCGATTGACTGTCGTTCCTTGCGCATATCGCGAAACACCGGTTGATGCAAGCGCCGGCTGCTTCCGCCGGACGATCCAAAGGTATCAGTCAATCGCTGGGGCGCGGATCAGGACTGCGCGAGGTGGGCAACTTCCATGCCCAGGAGACAGACGTCGTCGTTGAACTGGCGGTTGGCGGCGAACTCGCGCACCTCGTCAATCAACGTGTCGAACAGTTCCGACGGCGGCAGGCCGACGTGCCGGAGGGCGGCGGCAATCAATCGTTGCTGCCCGTAGGTCTCGCGGTTGGCGTTCTCGATCTCGAACAGGCCATCGGTGAACAGCATGACCATGTCGCCGGGCGCGATGGGCCGCTGGCAGGTGCGATAGGTGATGTTCTCCAGCAGCAGCCCCAGCGCCGGCCCGCGCTCGTTGTCGGCAACAACCGGTTCAACCGCGCCGGCGGAGCGGTGCAGGTGCAACGGGCTGGGATGGCCGGCGCAGGCGTAGAGTAGTCGGCCGCGCGCCACGTCGGCCACCATGTAGCAGGCTGTGGCAAACATGCACGCGGTTGTCTGGCGGAACAGCCCGCACAGGTCGCGGTTCATTTGCGTCAGCAACTGTCCCGGATCGCCGGCGACGGGGCCAAGCTCCTCCACCAGCGCGCGAATCATGGCGGTGATCAGCGCGGCGCGCACATCATGGCCCATCACGTCGCAGACGAACACGCCGACGCTGGTGTCAGAGAGCGGAACGACATCGAAAAAGTCGCCGCTGACGGCGCCGCTGGGCAGGTAGAAGCTGAAGAACTTCAGGGCGCTGTCGGCTTG
>JAOACV010000584.1 GCA_026417675.1 Verrucomicrobiia bacterium | reverse complement strand
CTTGATCGCCGAGGGTGTGACCGGCGTGGCGATGAGCTGGCTGTGGCCGTGGCTAAGCGTGGCACCGGCGAGGCGGCCCACGTTCTTGAAGATGAGGATGTAACGCAGCCGGCTGTCGCGGTGAAGGTCGAGGGTGCGGTCTTTGTAGGCTGTCAGGACCAGGCTGATGTGCTCGACAGAATGCTCTTCCAGCGGGCGGGTGTGGTCGGGGGATTCGATGATGACCTCGTGGGCGCCGATCCCGTTCATGCGGTCGTAGATGCCCTCCCCTTCCGCATCGAGCGTTCCCTCGACGCGCAACGCGGGGAATTTGTTGGGCACAACGCGGACCTTCCACCCCGGCTGGTTCGGTCCGCCGCTGTCGCGCGCGACCCAGAGTTCCGGGGGCGTCATCTTTTCGTGGCCGGGACAGAGAACGCAAACGCCCTTGTCCGGCTCGACCGGCTCGCTGCCAAAGTCGGTGGGACGTTGCGCGCGCTCGGTAGCAATGACCACCCATCGGTTGGTGACCAAGTCTCGTCGCAGTTCAGGCATAGCAGGTGTTCCTTAGGGGCATCTTATCAGAATCCGCTCGCCATGGCATCAGCGCAACCACTCTTTGCAGAATGGTCAGGAGGCCCAATCACCATATTGCCTGGCGTGATGCGGTTTCCATTATTTGCTTTCCGGCAGGAGTTTCATTTCCGTTCACACGGCTTGCCACGCTGTTGGTCGGCGGCAACCGCTGGGACAAACAACGTCAGGTCCACCCGGCCATCCATCACGCGCGCATCCAATCGCAGTGACGGTTGGCGCTCGGCGTTGCGTTTCAACACCACGTGGCGATAGGCTTCTACAAATCGTCGCGCCGCCTCCGGCGAAGACCATTGGCTCGACCAGCACAACAAACCGTTCCCCTTCCCCGTATCGAACGCCACATAACGGTCACCGCGCCAGCCTGCGGCGATCTCTGACGCATCCCGCGCGTGGCCGAACTGGCGCAACAGCACGATGATTCCGAACTCGCCCACGACATTTGTCGCCAACCGCCGCCAACCAGCCTCGGTTCTTGTCTGCGGCTGGACGGCCACCGGGTCCTCGCGCCGCGGATGGAACTTGTCAGGATGCAGAACTTGCGAAGTCGAAGTGGGCGGATTCTCGAACGCGCGGTTCACCAATTCCCGCCCGCCCATTTGTTCCAGCGCGACCACGAACCCCTGGCCTTCCTGATACGGAAACAGCAGCATGTCGCGGAAGTAGCGCGGCGCGCGCATGAACTTCTCCGTGTTTTGCGCCAGCGCCGCGATGAGGTCGGTCAGCGCCGAGCCCACGTCGAGGCCGCGCATATAGACTTTCGCCATCGTTTGCGTCGCGTCGCCCTCCAGCAGCGCCATGTGCGCGGCGACCAGGTCGTCATTGTCCTTACGTTTCAGCGGCCATTTGCGGATGTGGAAATGCTGGTCCTGCAAGGCGTGCGTCACTTCATGCACAACGATCATGCGGCGGAGGTTGCTCGTCAGCGGCGAGTCGGTGAACGTGTAAAGCTCCGCCTTGTCCTGGTCATAGAACGCGGCGACCTGCTCGTCCATCACCTCCATCATCTGCGCCTCGAAATCCGTCCCCTCCGGGAGCAACCCCACCATGGCCAGCGAACGCGAGTAGTCGCGCATCTGGGCCGGCGTGTATTGCTGGCGGATTTTCTTCACCAGGAAAGGGCGAAACTCCGCGCTCTTCATGCTGCGATATGCCACCGGCTTCAGGAACTTCAATCCGCGCGCTTCCTCGACCTCCTGTTCGAGATACTTTTGCGCCCGGAGCCTTTTTGCCTCGGCTTCCGCCGTCGGAGCCGTCGCCGTGTCGGCGGCCTCCAACTTCCACTGTGACAGGAAGCCGGCGACCAGGCACATCCATGCAGCCATTTGCATCGCGCGTTTCATCAGCGCGCCCACCTTTGCCAAACAACCTGGCCAAGTCAAGAAACGAACCCCGCGGTCAAATCTTCCACCCCTTGCGATAGTGATGCTGCACGAACTGCGCCGCCTCGCAACAATTTTTTGCGCGCAGCCTGGCCGCGTCCCATTCCAGCTTCTTGCAACCGGCGCGATAGGCGACATTGCCAAGCAGCACCGTCTCAGCGAGCGCTCCGGAGTAATCAAAGTTGCAAGTGGTGATTGCGCCCGTCTTGCATGCCTCGATCCACTCTTGGCGATGGCCAATGGAGTCCGGGATGAACGGTTTCGGTGGCGTGAAGCCCTCAAATTGTTTCTGCGGCAATAACACATGGCGGCCATAGTCCGCGAGCAACATCCCTTTCGTGCCGATGAACCACACCCCGCTCATCCATGGCGCCTTGTTCTTGCTGCCTTTCTTGTCAGTTTCCTCCGGCAGAATCGAGGGCAGCATCTCCGGCTGTTTGCCGCCGTGATACCAGGTCAGTTTCACCGGCGGTTGCTTGCCATGAGCGGGATACTCGTAGCGCAGGATCAGCCAGGGCGGCACGCTTTCGGGATGCACCGGCGGGCCATCCACGACCTCGACCGACGAGCAGTATCGCAAGTTCAGCGCCCAGTGCGGCAGGTCCATATAGTGG
>JAOACV010000583.1 GCA_026417675.1 Verrucomicrobiia bacterium | reverse complement strand
GGCAGCGTCAGATGTGTATAAGAGACAGGGTATAGACCGCCTCGCGCGGCACAGCGAGCCGGCCCGCGCGTTCCTCCGTGATGATGCGGACCTGCACGAACTGGCCCGGGCGCAATCCCGCGTTCGCCGGCGCCGCAACGCGCACGAGCGTTGTCGCGGTCTTCGCGTCCACTTGCGGGCTGACAAACAGCACCACGCCGCGCGCGACGTTGTTGGAGTTGCGGTCGGCGATTAATTCAGCCGGTTGTCCCGGCCTCACTGTGGGAGCTTCAGCGGCGGGGACGTGTGCTGTGATCACGAGGCGGCCGGGGTCAACGATCTCGGCGACAACCGTGTTCGGCTCCACCGTCTGGCCGGGTTGCACGTGGATGCGCGCCACGATGCCATCCAATGGCGAAGCGAGTTGCACAAGCGCAAGCTGGGCCTGCGCGGCGGCCAGTTCGGCTCTCGCTGCGGCCAGTTGCTGGGCGGCTTCCTGGATCGCCTTCTCTGAAGTGCCCTCGCCGGCCTTGAGTCTGTTTTGCCGCGCCATCTGCTGCTCGGCGAAGACCAGCGCGTGCCGGGCCTTCTCAACCTGCGCGAGCGCGATGCGGTCGTCGAGCCTTACGATCACCGCGCCCGCCTTCACGCTCTCGCCCTCTTTCACCGGCACGGCCATGACGATGCCCGCCGCCGGCGCGGACAGACTCGCCGCGCCCGCCGGTTTGCCGCCGCCAGCCGGCTCCGGCTCGACGGTGCCGTAGGTGTCCACGCGGGCGCGCAGCGTTACGCGCGCGACCTTGGCGACCTGCACGGCAACCTCGGTGGCGATCTTTTCTTCCGCCGCCTCATGTTCGGCGGGCATGAGCCACTTTAACGCGGCCCAGCCGCCGCCGATGACGGCCAGCACGATGATGGTAGTCAGGAATCGTCTCATTTGGTGCTTGGGGTGTTTTCGGCCCGGGGATTCTTTTCGGGAATGATGACGCGGGAAGCCGGCGAGAGCAGCGGCTGCTGGACGGCGTCTTCGAGCGCACCGAGGGCCTGATGGACTTTCACCAGCGCGTCAAGACGCGATAGCTCCGTCGTGAAGACTTCCGTCTCAGCCGTGGCCACCGCGAGCCGCGCCGTCTCGCCCGCCTCGAACATCCGCTGCGCGGTCTGGCGCTGCCGGCGTTGATCGCTGAGCAACGTCTCGGCGGTGGCGGCTTTTCGCAACGCCGCGTTATAACCCGCCAGCGCGCGGTCAATCTCGCCCACGACCCGCGCCTGCAGCGCGATGAACCGCGCCGCCGCCTCCTCGCGGCGCGCCTTGGCTTCCGCGATACCGCCCTGGTTTTGGTTGAGCATCGGCAGTTCCACCGACAGCCCGACCGACCATTTGTTGTCGCCCTGATCGTATTCGTAGCCGGGGCCGAGATGCACATCGGGCCACTGCCTGGCGATCTGCAGTTGCAGCGCGGACTGGCTCGCGGCGTATTCGGCCAGCGCGCTGCGGATGTCCGCGCGGCCCAGCATCGCCTGACGCCGGGCGTCCGACGCGGATGCGGCCACGGCGGGCAGCCGCTCCAAGCCGTCGAAGGAAACCGCCACCCCGTCGAGCGCGCGCGCCGGCACGCCCAGCGCGTCAGCCAGCGCGACGCGAGCCTCGGCGCGCTGGCGTTGGGCCTCGTTCAACGCGAGGCTAGCGTTGCGCTGCGCGATCTGCGCTTGGGTGACCTCGAACGGCGACACGGCGCCCGCGTCGAGTTGGACTTTCAACAACTTGACGACCTGCGCCTGCGCCGCTTCCTGTTGGCGCAACAACTCCTCGCTGCGCGTGGCGGCATAGAGTTCCACCCACCGGCTTCGCACGCGGCTGCGGACCTGCCAGGCCGCTGTCGCGATGT
The DNA here is from genome assembly GCA_026417675.1 of Verrucomicrobiia bacterium. Taxonomy (GTDB): domain Bacteria; phylum Verrucomicrobiota; class Verrucomicrobiia; order CAIQCK01; family CAIQCK01; genus JAOACV01. The sequence continues at coordinate 709 of JAOACV010000583.1, read as the reverse complement.
TTAACCGAGCGGCCTCCGACAAATGCGCGGCCTGCGCGATCCGGTAGCCGCGTTTGCCCGCGGTCTCGATGGGGATGTCGAGGCTCGCCGTCACAATCCACGGCGAGGGAATGGTGGTGGTCGTGTCGTAGGCGGGCGAAACGCTCAGCGTTGGATTGGGCCGCTGGCCCGCCGTGACCTTGGCCGCCTCGGCCGCGCCCCACCGCGCCCGCGCCACGTCCATGTCGGGATGGAAATAGAGCGCCGCCAAGGTCAGCGCTGGCAGATTCCACGACGTGACCCGTTGATGCAAATTGCTCTCGACGAACCGCCGCAGTCCTGCATCGTCGAGCGAGCGCGCTTCGAAGTCGGCAGCGGTCTTGGCCGGCGCGAGCGGTTTATCTTTGAAACTGGCACAGCCACAAAGCAACCCGGCCAGCGCGATCAATGTGATGCCGACAAGTTTGTTCATGTCATGCGTGCTGCTGGTAAACACTAATCTCGGCCTTTTGTTGCTCGCGCTGCGGCACAGCTAGATGCAAGGAATCCAGTTCCGGCACAAAGAGCGATGTGCACGCGCCCGGCGCGGTGGGAATTCTGCCGGCAACGCATAGTGGTTGGCATCGAGTTGTTGAATCACATCGAGCGAGCCGGAGCCGCACGAGACGTAGATGCGCTTCCGCATCGCGTCATAACAGATGCCGTCAGGCTCGGCGGCGATGTCGAGGCT
>JAOACV010000582.1 GCA_026417675.1 Verrucomicrobiia bacterium | reverse complement strand
GGTCAGGTAACCCCGCTCCTTGCCGAGCACGATCAGGTTCTTCAACCGCAAGCGGCGTGCTTCGGCGTCGGCAGGGGAGAGCTCCTTGCGCTCGAACTCCTTGACCAGCGCCCGCTCGCGCGGGGGAAACCATTCTGCGACCACCTTCACCGCCGCCGGCCAGTTGCCCGCTTCGCCCACACCGAGCAGGAAACGGAACACCCCGAGGCTCCACGGCCCGACCGCCAGCGCGTGCAGCGCGCCGGCCGTGGACCACCACGCCATGCAAACGGCGTATCCGAGCCTGGTGCCAAGCCGGTCAATGAGCGGCCCGGAAACGCCGTTCATCACCGTGTAGGCCAGCATAAACGCCGACAACACCAGCCCGTAAGCCTCGGCGCTCATCTGGAACTTTTCGGTCAGCAGCGGCGCTACCACCGACAGTGTCTGCCGGTCGAGGTAGTTGATGACCGTCGCCAGAAACGCGAAGGCGATCATCAGCCATCGCGCGCGCAGCACCGGCGGCGTCTGTTCGGTTGAAGGCGCAGTGCAAACGCTCACAGTGAACTTCGTCCCGATGTTGCGACTGACGCTCTTCGTAGCGGCCGACGTGAGGAGGCGGAGTGGCAGGCTGGCGAGTGTGAAGAGACTGCCCAACCTTTGGGCCGCGCATTCGCTGACAAACCTCCCTGTGCTCTCTCCGCCTCATTGCGTCGGCGGCTACGTGTCGCTCTCTCAGAGGTCGTGGCGCTCATCGCCGCTCTCACGCTTAGAAACCCATCCGACCCCAGCCTTTGCTTCGACCGTCCAGGGGCGGCAGACCGAGCAGTTCGCGGCCCAGCTTCACGTAGTAGCGGTAGTTTTCCAGCGGCGTGCCGTTGGGGATGCGGTGGTCCAGGCCGAATACCATGCCGCCCTGTTGCATCAGCGGTTGCATCTTGTATTCGAGTTCGCGGCGGATTTCCTCCTGGCTGCGGCGGAGCACGTGCTTGTCTATGCCGCCGAGAAAGGCCAGCCGGTTGCCGTATTGCTTGCGCAGCGCCACGATATCCATGCCCGCCGACGGTTCCATCGGGTGCATCGCGTTGACACCGCCTTCCATCAACGGCTCGATGATCGGGCCGATGTCGCCGTCGCTGTCGAGGTTGAACAGGCGCGTGCCCCGGCTGGCGAGCACGTTCCATGCGCGGCGGTAATAGGGCGTGATGAACTCGCGCACCTGCGCCGGCCCCACCAGCGGTCCCGACTTGCCCGCCATGTCCTCATGCACGTAAAGCTGGTCAACCCTGACCTTCTCCGTGATCCGCTCGAACACCTGCTCCGCCGTGCGCCCGATCGTGTCCAGAATGTCGCGCATCAACTCGGGCTGGTCGTAATAAACCAGACACGCGAGCTCCTCGCCTATTAGCTCGCGCGCGATGTCCCAGCCGCCGGGAATGCGGCCCACCACCAACACCCCCTCGCGCTGAAGCTCGCGCGCCGCCTCTACCGCCCGCCAGTCAATCCTCGCCTCGCTGAACTCAAACAGCGGCTTCAACCGCAGCCAGTCGTCGGCCGTTTTCACCGGAAAATCCAGCGGTAGCGGCAGGGAGGCGGTTGTCTTGCACAACTTCAGGGTTCGGCCCAGGTAATCCCGCTGCACCCGTGTCTCGGCGTCCTCGTAAACCGTCACCGGCGGCCCGAAATTGATCGCGCCCGTGTTGCCGCCGCACTCGACATAGGGCACGTAGTCCCAGTCGAACCCGGTCAGGTCGAGTTCCTCCGGCGTCGCGCCCTGCCCGCGCCATTCCTTGTCGAGTCCCACCAGCAACCCGAACAACTCGCTGAACATCTGCCGTTCGCACGAGCCGAATGTCATTAGATCGAGGAATTGTTCGCGGTGAAATCGCATTGCTTGGTTGGGCGGAGTATTGCGCCGGACTGTCCCAATAATCAATGTCGCGCGAGAACCGACAGTTGAAAGGCGCGCGGCCGGGCGGTAGCATCGCGCTGGCCGGAATGAACGCGCCAACACGATGAGGAGTTGATCATGCGCTACCGCAAGCTCGGACAAACCGATCTCAACGTCTCGGTGATCTGCCAGGGGACGTGGTCGGTGGCCACCACGGACATTTTTTGGGACGGCCAAGACCGCCGCGACTCGCTCGCGGCGATCCGCGCCGGGCTGGATGCCGGCGTGAATTTCTTCGACACGGCCCCCGCCTACGGCAACGGCGAAGCCGAGGAGATTCTCGGCGAAGCCTTGGGATCTCATCGGCGTGAGGTCATCGTGGCCACGAAGGTGCCGCCCACCGACTTGGAGCCGGACAAACTCCGCCAGAGCTGTGAGCGCAGCCTGCGGGCGCTGCGGACCGACTACATTGACCTCTATCAGATTCACTGGCCGAGCAAAACGCTGCCGCTGGAGCCGGCGTGGCGGACGCTGGAAGCGTTGCAACGCGAGGGAAGAATCTGGAACATCGGCGTGTCGAACTTCGGCGCCAGCTTCCTCCGCGAAGTGATTCAACTCGGGCGCGCGGAGAGCAACCAGTTGCCCTACAGCCTGCTCTGGCGCGCGGTGGAGTTTGACATCCAGCCGCTGTGCGTGGCCCACGGGATGAG
>JAOACV010000581.1 GCA_026417675.1 Verrucomicrobiia bacterium | reverse complement strand
GTGCTGCAATGTGCGCGACCACGCTCGGCACGGAGCCGCAAACCCACGCCGCTTTCACAAGCGGGCTGACCAAGATTCCAATCTCGCAATGAAAAACGGAAATTATACAAGGCGTGAGTTCATCAAACGGCAATCCATGGGCGGCCTCGGCGCCGTTCTCGCCACGGGCGTTGCGCCGACGCTGTTCGCAAACTCCGCGAAAGTGTCTGAGACGCCGGCAGTTCTTGGGGGGCCGCCGGTTCGAACCAAAGGCTGGTCGCGATGGCCGATCTGGGAGCCGGCAGCGGACGAAAAACAGGTGCTTGCGGTTCTTCGCAGCGGCGTTTGGTCGCGCGCGGCGGTGGTGAGCGAATTCGAGAAAAAGTGGGCGGCAACGATCGGCGCAAAACGTTGTTTGGCCGTGGTGAACGGCACGAACGCCTTGATCACGTCACTCAAGCAACTGGACATCGGCGGCGGCGATGAAGTCATCGTGACCCCATACACTTGGATCGCCACGGTCCAGGCGATCTTGCAAACAGGGGCGATGCCAGTCTTTGCTGACGTGGATCCAGAAACCTTCCAAATTGATCCGGAACAAGTGGCAGCGAAAATCACGCCGCGCACCAGAGCCATCCTTCCGGTTCACATCCTGGGTTTGCCCGCAGACATGGTGCGGATCATGCAGATCGCCAGGAAGCACAACCTTGTGGTGGTGGAGGATTGTTGCCAGGCGTGGCTGGCGGAAATCAATCACAAGAAGGTCGGAACATTTGGCAACGCGGGATGTTTCAGCTTTCAGAACAGCAAAAACATCACCACCGGGGAAGGCGGGGCCATTGTCAGCGATGATGAAAAGTTCATGGATAGATGTTACTCCTACCACAATTTTGGCCGGCAGGCCGGGGCGGCCATAGGCGGGGTGACCGGGTCTCCATGTATCATGCTGGGAACGAAGCTCCGGTTCACGGAATATCAAGCGGCCATCGGCCTGGCGCAGCTACAGCGGCTGGAGGAACAAACGGCGACGCGCGTCGAGAATGCAGCGTATTTGCGTTCCAAAATCAAGGAGATTCCCGGAATCTTGCCGTATAGACTTTACGACAACGTTACGAGAGCCGTTTTTCATTTGTTCCCATTCCGGTATCAGAAGGAACAGTTTCAGGGATTGTCGCGAGCCGCGTTCCTCGAGGCGCTGAAGGCGGAAGGGATTCCATGCTCTGAGGGCTACACTTCGGACTTGAACAAGTCGCTGTATCTGAAAGATGCGTTTCAGTCGAAGAACTTCCGGCTGATGTATCCGAAAGAGATGTTGGATTTCGACAGCTACGTGGAGCGGAACCGTTGTCCGAAGAACGATCAACTGTGCGAGGAAGCCGTGTGGTTGAGCCAGAACATGCTGCTCGGAACCAAATCCGATATGGACGATATTGCCGCCGCGATTGAAAAAATCCACCGGGCCGCCGGTAAAATCCGGGCGCAAACATCGCAGAAAGCCTAGCAATGAACATTCCTCCCAGCACCCGGCGCCGAGTGGTTACGCTTCTGGGGTTTCTGACGATCTTCTGGGGGGTCACGTCGGCAAACGCTCAAAGCGCGAGCGAGAGCAAATCGCGTAGTTTCTCCCGTCAAGCGAAACCAGCAGCGACAGGCGCCCGCATCCTTGACGCAAACGTCGGCTTGGGCCGATTTGCCAACGGGCGCGGATCGGATTTCGCTCGCTCCGAAAAGACGCTTTCACATCTCAAACGGGCGGGCGTCAGTGATGCCGTTGTCTATAGCGTGCTGTCCAGAGAGACCGATGCCGAAGAAGGGAATCGGATTGTTCTCGAAGAATGCAAACCGCATCCTGAATTCATCCCAAGTTGCGTGATCACTCCTTACGAAATGGACATAGATGCCACGCTGGAGCAGATGCGAAAACACGATATTCGCGTGGCGAGATTTTTCCCGGTGGTGGGTCATTATTCGGTTCACCCCTCGATCATCGGCCCGGTGGTCGAAAAACTGCAACGCGCCAACAAGGTGCTCTTCATTGATTTCGAGGCGCAACACTGGTCAAGTGACGCGATCAACTATGACGCCGTTTATCAGTTGTGCCAGACGTATCCGAAAATCCCGGTGATTCTGATCGGACCGACGATAACGGGCACGAGGAATTACCCGCGCCTGCTGGAACAGTGCAAGAATTGCTATCTCGAAATCAGCCAGATGATCCAACCGGAAGAAATTTTTCGCCTGGTGAAAAAGGGCTACGGGAAGCGGCTCATTTTCGGATCAGGTTTTCCGCTTCGAGAACCGGCGTGTCTGCTGAACATGCTGGCGTGCAGCGGCCTCTCGCAAGACGAACTGCAGGACATCTGTTCCGGGAACCTGCTGCGGCTTTTGGGGCATACGCCTCAGGAAGGTTCATTCGCGCTGAAGCCTCCCGCGAAGCGCAACATCATTGACCTTCATGTCCATCAGGGAAAGATCAACCCGGTTCCATCGGGCACCGAAGACGCCGACGGTATTATCCGCAACATGGATCGGTGCGGCATACAAGCCGCCCTGGTGACGTCGCTGTGGAGTTGTTTTGGGGAAGTCAAACGAGGGAACAAG
>JAOACV010000580.1 GCA_026417675.1 Verrucomicrobiia bacterium | reverse complement strand
GTGTGGAACAGATGGACCCAGAACGCGGTCCTCCGTTGTTTTATGCGACGTCTTGGCCTATTTCTTCGCCTTCACGATCAATGCCGCCAGTTTCTCGCGGGCTTTGTGGTAGGCGGCGGCGTCTTTCTCCCACTGGAACCACGATTCGGCAAGCGGCAGGACGATCTTCTCCGCCTCGGCGCGCAGCCCGGCGCGTTCGAGCATGGCGAGGTATTCGTAGTCCTCGATGCTGTCGCGCAATGCCTTCAGCCGCAGGCTGGGCGCGATGCCGTCGTAGCCGACGGCGCGACCCGGATAGACGAGCGTGCCTTCGCCTTGGTAAAGGAGTCCTTTGCCGTCCTTGCGGCGGTCGAGAGTCTTCGGATCGGTCCACGGGTCTTCGACGCCCGACCAATGCGACATGCCGCCCCAGTAGAGCAGGCCGCGCATGTGGTAGCGCCACGCGATCCACGCCGGCACACGGTAGTTCAGCAGCGGAAAATCAATCTGCCACCACGGCGTCGGTTTCATTTGGCAGAGCGCTGTGTAGGTCCAGATCGTCTCGCCCAGCGCCCGGCGTTGCGCCGCGGTTTCCTCGTCGTGCAGCGGGAAGAGCGGACACCATATGTCTATTGCGCCGTAGAGCGTGCCCCACTTCTCGTTCTGCGCCTTGGTTTGCTCGACGACCATGACCTTGACGACCGACTTGGCCGCGCGGATGGGCGGCCCCCATTTCTGAACGTAGTGATACTCCTCCTCGTCGTTCGGCTCGTCCTTGAGATAGGTGAAGAAGGTGACGCCCGGCCGGTTCAATTCCGCCGCCATCTGGTCGAAAGCCTTCAGCCACGCGTGCAGCTTGTCGCGCTCGGCTTCGGGGTCTTTGACAGCGCTGCGCGGATGCGGCGTCTGGAGCGCGTTGACGTGATACGTGTCCACGAATTTCCGCAGCGCGTTCACCTGTTCGGTGGTGAAGCTATACGAGCCGTTGGGTTCCTTTTGCGGCGTCAGCAGCGCGGCAGGTGGCGTCGCGTTGATGCGATGGCGGCTGACTTCGTGGGCGACCTGCGCCTCGACCGCGTCCCAATCCTTCGGCTCCGGCTCCTTGCCGGTTTTGGCGCGCTTGGCGTAGTAGCCGCGCATCCGCTCCACGGGCGATCCGAGCGCGGTTTGGAGCGTGGAGACGCGCGGCAACTCGAAGTCCCACACCGTCAACTCGACCGCGATTTTCGCCATGTCGCGGCCTTCGGCGGTGACACGATACGTGCCGCGATACTTCCCCGGCTTGGCGCCCGGCGGCACGAAGATGTCCACCCAGAACCCGTGGGTCTCGTTCGCGGGCAAATCGAACGGCACCGCTTTGAAACGCGCGTCGGCTGCAAGCGGCTGTCGAGTGAGCGGATGGAGGAAGGGAATCAGCGGGTCGGGATACCAGCCGGGCTTAAAGTTGTTGTTACGGTAACTCGGCAGCGTCAACTCAAGCTGGTGCTGCCGGTAGAGCACCGCGTCGGCGCCACGAAGGGCCGCGCCGCGCGGACCTTGGAGATCGTCGGGTTCAATGCTCACGCCTCTCACCGGCGCGTCGGAACGCAACAGAATCTGGAAGCCCTCCCATTCGTTGCGCGCGGCGGCAAGCGCGACGCTCTTGGACTCACCGGCCGGCTCGTCGCGCAGGATGCGAACCGTGTCGCGGCAAGTCCAGACTTGGCAGGCGGCGTTGGCGGTCAGCGCCGCCAGCAGGACGGCGGAAGGGGCCACGCGCTGGAGCGATCTTGTTTTCATAGCGGCTACTTTCCCAGTGGTTGCTGCGCCACGACGCGCAGTTGCTCGTTCTTGATCCAGTCGGCGTCGAGCACGCCGGTGATGCGCACGTCGTCCATCTCGAACTGTGTGGCCTCGTCGCTGTCGAAACCGATGACCACGGCGTCGGGACGCACCGTTCGGGCTTCGGTGCGGGCCGGGACCAGCTCCTGGCGTAACTGGCGCATTTGGAGTTTCAGCAGGTCGCCGATCTGCCAGCAGAGGAAGTTCAGCGAAGATTGCTTGGCCGAGAGCGAGCCGCCAGCGACGGCCAGGGCTTCGAGCGTCGCGTTGGTGGCGTAGCGGCCAATGCCGCACCAGACGTTGGCATCCAGACCGAGGCCGCTGGCGACCTGCAAGGCGTTGGTGCCCTCGCCGTAGCAGACAACGAGGTTGCAGCGGCTGCCCTCCTTGACCAGCGCCTTCCACGCGACGCTGAACTCGCCGCGCAGTTTGCCGCGGAACCAGAACGGCCGGCCCTCGCCTTTGTTGCGAATCAACTGGCCGCTGCCGATGCCCCACACCGACGGCGTGTCGCTCCGCCAGTCGGCGCCGTGGTCGGGCCGGCTGAAGTCGTAGCTCCACTCGTATTTGCCCGATCCGAGGTTCTTGACCTGCCCTTTGAACAGCGACACGACGGGAATCTGCGCGGCCCGCAAACGCTGGTCGGGCGTCAGCGCGGCGATGGCGGCGGCAAGATCGGCCGGGAGCGCCACCTTCAGCAGAGGCAGGGTGGGGTTTTTGCGCTCGTCCCTGTTCCGCTTCCTCAGTTCGCGGCAATAGGCCTGGTCGTCGCCCGTGAGGTCCTTGAA
>JAOACV010000057.1 GCA_026417675.1 Verrucomicrobiia bacterium | reverse complement strand
ACTTGGCCCCCAGCGTGCCGAACGTGATGATCTGGGCGACATTCTGCTCGCCATATTTTCGCCGCACGTAATTGATGACCTCGCCGCGACGGTCGTCGCTGAGGTCAATGTCAATGTCGGGCGGGCTGACGCGTTCGGGGTTGAGAAACCGCTCGAACAGCAGACCGTAGCGCAGCGGGTCCACCGCGCTGATCTCCAGCAGATAAGTCACCAACGACCCGGCCGCCGAACCGCGGCAACTGACGGGGATGTTGTGCTGTTTGGCGTAGCTGACGAAATCGCCCACGATCAGAAAGTAGCTCACAAACCCGGTTTTCTGGATGACTCGCAGTTCGTAATCCAACCGGTCCATGACCGTGCGCTGGTCGGGCGTCAGGTTCGGCGCTCGGGGATCAAAGCCGTAACGCCGCCGCACGCCCTCCTCGCAAAGCTGCCGCAGGTAGTCTTCGCGCGAAACGCCCCCCGGCGGGTCGAAAACCGGATAGAGATTTCTGCCGAAGTCCAGCTTCACGTTGCATTGGTCGGCGATGATCCGCGTGTTGCGGATCGCGTCCGGCACCTCCGCGAACAGCGCCCGCATTTCGTCGCCCGACTTCATGTAGAACTGGTTGCCCGGATACCGCAAGCGGTTCGGGTCCTGAATCTTGCGCTGCGTGCCTATGCAGATCAGACAGTCGTGCGCGCGCGCGTGCTCGGTGCGCAGGTAATGCACATCGTTGCTGGCCACAAGCGGCAGCCCCAAGTCCCGCGCCAACTCGCACAAGCCGCGGTTGACGCGCTTTTGCGTCTCGATGCCGTGGTCGTGCAACTCCAGATAGAAGCAGCCCGGCTCGAAGATGTGGCGGAACTGGTCCACTGCCTCGCGGGCCAGTTTCGTCTGGCCCTCGATGATCCTCACCGGCACCTCGCCCTTCATGCAGCTCGTCATGCCGATCAGCCCCTTCGCGTGACGCGCCAGCAGTTCCTTGTCTATGCGCGGCTTGTAGTAAAAGCCATCCAGATGCGCCGCCGTGATGAGCTTGATGAGGTTGAGGTAACCGTCGTGATCGCGCGCCAACAACACCAGATGGAAGGCCGCCTCCCGTGCGTTGGCCGCGTGCTTGTCCAGCCGGCTGCCGGGCGCCACGTAAGCCTCGCAGCCGAGGATCGGTTTCACGCCCTTCTTCGTCACCGCTTGGTAGAAATTCACCAGCCCGTAGAGATTGCCGTGATCGGTGATCGCCCCCGCCGGCATGCGCAGTTCGTGCGCTCGCGCCGCGACGTCGTCCACGCGGCACGCGCCGTCCAGCAGACTGAACTCCGTATGCAGGTGCAGGTGAACAAACTCGCCGCGTTCCATGTTGGCGCCAGTATAGAGCGTCGTGCGACGATGACAAGGGATGAGCGCGGCACGAAGCGGCCGGCCGTTCGCCGGCCCTCCACCATCGCAATCTCCTCCGCCGTGGCTCCGCGGAGCCGGCACCATCAAGAGCGGGTTGTCCAACGGAAGTATCATTGACAATGGCCGGTGAGCTGGCGTTACAAAGTAGGGTGGCAAGCACAGCCGCAGAAGAGCGTGATTTCGAGAGGAGTCGAATGATGAACGCAACCACATGGAAACTGGCCGTCCTTCTTGTCTGGGGCGCCGCCGCATGGGCGCGCGCCGACCAGCCGGCCAGCCTCGACCAAAATTTCCGCAACGTGCCCGACGCGGACAGGCCGTGGGTGTATTGGTGGTGGGTCAACGGCAACGTGGACGAGAAAACCATCACGCGCGACCTCGAAGCGATGAAGCAGGCGGGTTTTGGCGGGCTGCTGATGTTCGACGCCCGCGGGTATCACGACGACCACATCGGGCCGGTGCCGGTCAAGATGGAGTTCATGAGCGCGGAGTGGCGGCGGATGCTCAAACTCGCCATCGAAAAAGCGGGCAAGCTGGGGCTGGAGGTCAGCGTCAACCTCAGCAGTTGCGCCGGCGCGCTCAAAGGGCCGTGGGCGGTAGGTGACGACGTGCCCAAAAAGCTTGTCTGGACCGCGACGGAGGTGAAGGGGCCGAAGTTCAGTTTCGAGCTGAAGAAACCGGCAGGGAAACGGTTTTGGGACATCGGCGTGATCGGCGTGCGGCACGACGATGCGTCCGCGAAGCTTTTCGACCAGTGGCAGGAGGTGGCGTCCAAACCCGGCTCGCAACCGGTGGTGACAGAGGTCGTGGACCTCACCCCGCGGGTGAACAAGCAGGCACAACTCACGATGGATGTGCCGAGGGGGCGGTGGACGCTGCTGCGATTCGGTTATATGACGATGGAGGGCGACCCGGCCCACCACGGGCAGCGTGTCACCGAGCATGACGTGGACGTGCTCGACCCGGAGGCGGTGGAGCGACACTTCGAGCGGATGGCCAAACCGATCTTGGAGGCCGCCGGCCCGCTGGCAGGCAAGACGCTGACGCACTTCTACAGTGTCAGTTGGGAGGGTGCGATCCCGACATGGACGCGCGGGTTCGAGCAGGAGTTTGCGCGGCGACGCGGTTACCCGCTGCGTCTATGGTTGCCGGCGCTGGCGGGGTTCACCGTGAAGAAGGCCGACGAGACGGAGCGGTTCCTGCGCGACTACTACAAGACGCTCGCCGAATGTTTCCGCGACAACTTCTACGGCAAGATGCGGGCGTTGTGCGAGAAGGCGGGGTTGAAATGGCACGCCGAATCGGGCGGCCCGTGGAACCGCAAATTCGCGGCGTTCGCGGAGGCGGACCAGCTTTCATTCCTTGGTCGCACGGACATGCCGCAGGGCGAGTTTTGGTTCGCGCCGGGATCCAAACGTCCGCAAGAGATGAACCGCCCGCCGGCGATGGCGGCGCACATTTACGGCCGGCGGCTGGCGGCGACGGAGGCGTTTACGCACATGGTGCAGCACTGGTCGGCCTATCCCGCGGTGCTGAAACCGTTCGGCGACCTCGCGTTCTGCGACGGCATTAATCATTTCATCTGGCACACCTTCACGGCGTCGCCGGCGCAGTTTGGCAAGCCGGGCATCGAGTATTTCGCCGGCACGCACCTTAACCCGAACGTCACGTGGTTTCCGCAGGCGCGGGCGTTTATTGACTATCTGGCGCGCTGCCAGTTCATGCTGCGACAGGGCGTGCCGGTGGTGGACGTGGCAGTCTATATCGGCGACAAGCCATATCAACACTGGGGCCGTGGCACCAACTGGAGCGAGCGCGCCACGCTGCGGCTGCCCAAGGGCTTCAATTACGATCTCTACTCGACAGAAGTGTTGGTGGATCGCGCGTATGCCGCCGGCGGCAATCTCGTGACCCCGCCCGGCATGACCAACCGCGTGATGGTGGTGGACCTCGACGAAGAGGTGATTGCGCCCGCGGCGCTCCGCAAGATCGCCGGGTGCCGGGCCAGCGGCGTCGCGGTCGTGCTCGGCCAACGCAAGCCATCGCGCGCCGTCGGTCTGTCGAACTACCCCGCTTCCGACAAAATGGTCCAGAGCATGGCTGACCCGCTTTGGGCAAAGCCGTCGAGCTTCGAAGAAGCGATGGACGCCAAGCGCCTCCTTCCAGATTTCGAGGGGCCATTCGACTGGACGCACCGACGCGACGGTTACACCGACATCTACTTCGTAGCCGGCAAGGGCACCGCCGAATGCACCTTCCGCGTGATAGACAAGAAACCGGAGTTGTGGGACCCCGTCACCGGCAAGATTAGCGCCGCGGCCAACTGGCGCCACACGTATGACGAGCGGACGGTCGTCACGCTTACGCTGCCGGAGAACGGCTCGGTGTTCGTCGTCTTTCGCACCGCCGACATGCCGCGACAGACCGCGCCGCCGCCGCCGCCGACCGAGATCGCGCTGACCGGCCCCTGGCATGTGAGCTTCGAGCCGGGTCGGGGCGCGCCCGCCTCGGCGGAGTTTGAGAAGCTCATCGCGTGGAACCAGCATCCCGACGACGGCATCAAGTTCTTCTCCGGCACCGCGACGTATCGAAAGAGCTTTGAGTTGACCGCGCAGCAAGCCAGGCGCTCCGTCCGCCTCTGTCTGGGCGAGGTCAAGTGCATCGCCGAAGTCCGCCTCAACGGCCAGAACCTCGGCGTCGTGTGGACCGCCCCATGGAGCGTGGACCTCACCCGCGTGGTGAAGCCCGGCAAGAACGAGCTGGAAATCGCCGTCACCAACACTTGGGTCAACCGCCTCATCGGCGACGCCGGCCTGCCGGAAAACAAGCGCATCACTAGGACCAACGTCAGGTTCCTCCCCGAACCTGCGAAACGGCCGTTCCTCGGCTTTTCGCCGAAAGACCCTCTGATGCCGTCGGGCCTGCTCGGCCCGGTGCGGTTGGAGTTGGGGCCGATGAGCTTTGCCGCCGCTGCGAAGTGAAGGCGGAAAGGGGCGTTTCCTAGTCGCTGTTTGCGGATCGAACCATCGCGTCAAACCTTGCTGCCACGATTGGTGCCGCGGAGGATTCGGGGGTGTGCGCCGATGGCATCCGGGTTTGCATCCTCTCTTGCGCCGTCGCGCGAGGGGCTGATAGATTCGCGCGCCTCATGAGCAGTGTTCGCGTCCGATTTGCGCCGTCGCCAACCGGGTTTCTCCACATCGGAGGAGCGCGGACGGCGCTGTTTAACTTTCTTTACGCCCGGCACACGGGCGGGACGTTCGTGTTGCGAATCGAGGACACCGACCAGGACCGGCATGTCGAGGAGGCGGTGCAGGTCATCACCGACGGTTTGCGATGGCTGGGTCTGGACTGGGACGAGGGACCCGATCGCGGCGGCCCGCACGGGCCGTATTTCCAAAGCCAGCGCAAGGACATCCACCGGCGCTACGTGCAGCGGCTTCTGGACTCGAAGGCCGCCTACGAGTTCGAGGACAAGGAGCGCGGCGGCACGGTCATCAAGTTCCGCATGACCCGCGAGCCGGTCACCGTGCCCGACCTCATTTGCGGCAACGTCACCCGCCCGCTCAACGACACCGAGATGCGCGACCCCGATTTTGTGATCGTGCGCAGCGACGGCGCGCCGGTGTTCCACCTCGTCAACGTTGTGGACGACATCGAGATGCGGATCACCCACATCATCCGCGGCGAGGACCATCTCTCCAACACGCCCAAGCACATCGCGCTCTACCGCGCGCTCGGTGCCGAGCCGCCGAAGTTCGCGCACATCCCGTTGATCCTGAACGCCGACGGCTCGAAGATGAGCAAGAGCGACAAGGGCGCGGCGCTGCATGAATACATCAACGCCGGCTATGCGCCCGAGGCGGTGCGCAATTTTCTCTGTCTGCTCGGCTGGTCGCCCAAGAGCGACGTGGAAATCCTCAGTCTGGACCAGATGGTCGAGCGGTTTGACCTGCCGCAGGTCCAGCGCCACAACGCGCGGTTCGACCAAGACAAGCTGCACTGGATGCAGGGCCAATACATGATGAAGCTGCCGCCGGAACGGTTTGTCGAACTGGGTCGGCCGTTCCTCGCAAAGGCCGGACTGTTGGAAGGCCAGCCGGAGGATTATGTCCGCCGCGTGCTCGCCATTGTGCAAGGCAAACCGAAGCTCTTCAGCGAGTTGCCGGAGTGGACGGTGTTTTTCTTCCGCGAGGATTTTCCGACGGACGCGGAGGCCGTGGCGAAGACCTTTGGCGGCCAGCCGCAAGCGTGGGACCTGTTGGAGAAACTGCGCGGCTGTTTCGCGAGGGTCAGCGATTGGACGCACACGGCGCTCGACGCGGCGTTGCGCGATCTGGCGAAATCGCTCGGCGTGAAGCCCGCCGCGCTGATTCACCCCTGCCGCGTCGCCGTCAGCGGCAAGGCAATCGGCCCCAGCCTTTTCCACATGCTGGAAGTCCTCGGCAAGAACCGCGTGCTCCAGCGTCTGGCCGCCGCGCGGGAACATCTCCAATTCGACTGACCAGCCACTGGACGTTCCATGTTGACCCTCGCCACCAAGATCACCATCCTGCGCATCCTGTTGGTGCCGGTCTGCCTGTCGCAACTCATCTACTACGCGGCAGGCTATGCGGATTGGCATCGGGTGCTGGCGTTTTGGATTTTCGTGGTCGCCTCGCTCAGCGACGCTGTGGACGGGTTCATTGCGCGCCAGTTCAACCAGCAGTCGCAACTTGGCCGCGTGCTCGACCCCATCGCCGACAAGCTGTTGCTGATGACCACCGTGATTTTCCTCGCGTTTAACCCCGGCCAGGTCTTGCCGAAGTTGCCGCTGTGGTTTCCGATCCTGGTCGTGAGCCGCGCCGTGCTGCTGCTGGCCGGCGCGCTGTTGATCCACGTCGTTGTCGGCGAGGTCAAGGTCAAGCCGCGACTCATCAGCAAGATCGCCACGCTCCTGCAAATGGTCACGCTCGGTTGCGTGATGCTGAAGATCCCGCCGCCGGCGTTGAACTGGCCGCTTTACGCCGCCGCCGTTTTCACCGCCGGCTCGTTCATCTGGTATCTGTTCGACGGCGCGCGCCAGCTCAACAGCGCCATCACCGCGAAACTCTAGGTCCGCCCGATGCGCCCCGTCATCGCCATCGTCGGCCGCCCCAACGTCGGCAAGAGCGCGCTGTTCAACCGCATCGTCGGCAAGCGCATCGCCATCGTCCACGACGAGCCGGGCATCACCCGCGACCGCATCAGTGCCGAGGCCGAATGGCGCGGCGTGCCGTTCACGGTGATTGACACCGGCGGCATCGGCTTGGTTAAGGGCGAGCGCGCCCCCGACGACATCATCGCTGCCATGCGCCGGCAGGCCGACGTGGCCATTCAGGATGCCGCGCTGATCGTGCTCGTCGTGGACGCCCGCGACGGCGTCATGCCGCTCGACGAGGAGGTGGCGCGTTTGCTGCGCGCTAGCGGCAAGCCGGTCTTTCTGGCCGTCAATAAGGTGGACAATCTACAGCAGGAGAACCTGCTCGCCGATTTCCTGCCCCTGGGTTTCAAGCACGTCTTTCCCGTCAGCGCCATCCAAGGCGGCGGCGTCGCGGAACTCCTTGACGAAGCCGTCTCGCTGTTGCCGCCAATCGAACCGTCAACCCTTGACCCTCAACCCTCAACCACCTCCTCACCTCTCAAGATTGCCATCGTCGGCCGCCCCAATGTCGGCAAGTCCTCGCTCGTCAACCGCCTCGTGCGCGAGGACCGCGTCATCGTCAGCGAAGTGCCCGGCACCACGCGCGACGCGGTGGACGTGCCGTTCACGGTCGAAGCGGGCGGCGAGACGCGGCGGTATGTGCTCATTGACACCGCGGGCATTCGTCCGCGCCGCAAGGTGGACACCTCGGTGGAGTTCTTCAGCGTGCGCCGCGCCGAGAAAAGCATCGAACGCTGCGACCTCGCGATCCTCGTGCTGGACGCGTCCTTCGGCGTCAGCGCGCAGGACAAGAAGATCGGCGGGCTGATTCTCGCGGCGCACAAGGGCTGCGTCATCGCTGTCAACAAGTGGGACCTTATCGGCGAGAAGGTGCAGAAGAAATTCATCGCGGAATTGCGCCGGTTGCTCTTCTTCCTCGATTTCGCGCCGGTGGGGTTCATCTCCGCCAAGAGCGGCCAGGGCATGAGCCGGTTGCTGTCGGTCATTCGCGAGGTGGACTGCCAGCTCAACCAGACCATCACGACCGGCCTGCTCAACCGCGTGCTCGCCGACGCCGTCGCGACGCGCCAGCCGCCCTTGCGGGCGGGCCACCGGCTGAAGTTTTACTACGCCACGCAGACCGGCACGCGCCCGCCGCGCATCCTGACGTTTGTGAACACGCCCGCCGCGTTCAGCGACAGCTACCGCAAATACCTCGCCGACAAATTGCGCGCCGCGTTCGGCTTCGAGGGCTGCCCGATCGTCATCAGCGGCCGTCAGCGCGAGCGGACCATCGAGCCGATTCGCACGGGCAAGAAACAGGCTCAGCGGAGGCACCTGCCCGGCGGATAGAAGAGTTCCGGTGGCGCGGTGTGTCGGCCGGTCATTTACGGAGAACAGGTTCGGGGGCTGTTCCACGACCCAGAGGGCGCGGCTTCTGACGGAGAACAGGATCGAATGTCCGTCCCCTAGCCTCGCCCGGCACAACGGCGGCGTGCGCGGCGCGTTACTTCTTGGTCGAGAACTTGTGCACCGTCACCGTGCGGTAGGTCTTGCCGGGGCGCAGAATCGTGGACGGGAAGTTGGCGTGGTTGGGCGAATCGGGGTAGTGCTGCGTCTCGAGGCAGAAACCGAAATGCTTCTGGTAAACCTGGCCGGCTTTGCCCGTGATGCTCCCGTCGAGGAAGTTGCCGGAGTAGAACTGGATGCCCGGCTGGTCGGTGTAAATCTCCAGCACGCGGCCGCTGCCTGGTTCGGTGACGCGCGCGGCGAGAGCCATGCGCTTGCCGCCGCTGTTAAGACAGTAGTTGTGGTCGTAGCCGGCTGGGTCGCCGCCGACTTGGGCGATGCGAGCGCCGATGGCGGTTGGTTTCGTGAAATCCATCGGCGTGCCTTTGACGGCCCTGATTTCGCCGGTGGGGATGAGCGTGGCGTCCACGGGCGTGAAATGGCTGGCCGCCAGCATCAATTCGTGGCCGAGGATGTCGCCCTTGCCGGCGAGGTTAAAGTAGGTGTGGTTGGTCAGGTTGACCGGCGTGGCCTTGTCGGTCGTGGCGGTGTATTCGAGCTTTAGCTCGTTCTGGTTGGTCAGCGTATAGACCACCGTAGCGGTGAGGTTGCCGGGATAGCCCTCTTCGCCGTCGCGGCTGGTGTAGGTGAACTTCACCGCGACGCCGTTGGCGGCCTGGACCGGCTCGGCCTGCCAGATGACCTTGTCAAAGCCCTTCAACCCGCCGTGCAGCGCGTTGGGACCGTTGTTGGTCGCCAGCGTGTAGGTCCGGCCATCAAGCGTGAACCGGCCCTTCGCGATGCGATTGGCGTAGCGGCCGACGGTGCAGCCGAAGTAAGGGTTCTTGCCGAGGTAGCCCTCCAAGGTGTCGAAGCCGAGCACAATATCGCCAAGCCGGCCGTCGCGGTCGGGCACGCGCAGCTCGGTCAGGGTCGCGCCGCGGCCGGTAACGACGGTGGTCGCTTTCTCCCGGGCCAGGGCGACGGCCTCTTTGGCGCCGAAGCGGACCTTGCGGGCGTCGCCGCCGTCGGCCGGGACGCCCACTCCGTGGGACTCAAACCACGCGTGCGCCCGCTCGCACCC